>NZ_JAVDVA010000030.1:0-80359 GCF_031456635.1 Streptomyces sp. 3330 | reverse complement strand
CCTCCACACCTACAACCACCACCGCAGCCACACCGCACTCGCAGGCCAGCCCCCCATCACCCGCGTCAACAACCCTGCGGGTCAATACACCTAGCGGGTGACCAGCTGCTGGACGCGCTCGACGAGGTGGGTGATCGCCGGGTCGCCGGTGGCCGCGTGGGCGTCGGCGGGGTTCAAGATCAGCGCCAGCAGCGTGATGAAGGCCAGCGTCGGCAGGGCGAGGGCCCACCAGGGCAGCCAGGTGCCGACGCCGCCCGGGGTGGCCGGGTGGGGCCGGGTGTGCGTAGGGGCCGGCATGGATGCCTCCGCTGTCTTCGAGTGGTCCGGGGACCTCGGCAGGTGATCCGCGTCCTGCGGTCACCCCTCGAAGTTACGGAATCCGCGGCCCGCGGCCCATCCGGTGATCCACCCACTTGACCCTGACCCTCACCCCCTAGGGGATAGGGGGGTTAACCCCACCCCGGTCCCCCGGGCGGGTCATGGCAGGGCCGGTCCGGCGGTCCTGCCGGTCGGTCGTCGCGCCAGGTCCCTCAGGGGGAAGCGACGGTCGCGATGACGGCGATGACGACGAAGATGGCGAGGAACGAGCCGAAGACGATCAGCATCTTCTTCTGGCCGTTCTGGGGATTCGGGTCGAGCACTGGCATACGGCAAGTCTCGCACCCCGCGTCCGGCGGCGGTTCCCCGGGGGTTCCCGGGGCGTCAGCGGGCCGCCTCCTCCTCCACCGTGCGGTCCCGGCCCGCCAGGACGCCCACGACCGTCTGCGGGACCATCAGGGCCGCCATGAGCGCGAGGGGCAGGCCCCACCCGCCGCTGTGCTGGTAGAGCACCCCCACCAGGAGCGGGCCGGGGATGGAGATCAGATAGCCGGTGCTCTGCGCGAACGCCGACAGCTGGGCCACTCCCGCACCGGTCCTGGCCCGCATCCCGACCATCGTCAGAGCCAGCGGGAAGGCGCAGTTGGCGATGCCGAGCAGCAGGGCCCAGGCCCAGGCGCCGCCGGCGGGCGCGAGGTACAGCCCGGCGTAACCGACGAGGCCGCAGCCGCCGAGCGCGAGCACGATCGGGCCCTGGTGCGGCAGCCGGGTGGCGACGCGCGGGATGACGAAGGCCAGCGGCACGCCCATCGCCATCGTCACGGCGAGGAGCAGCCCCGCCGTGCTCGCGGGCACGCCCGCGTCGCGGAAGATCTGCGGCATCCAGCCCATGGTGATGTAGGCGGCGGTGGCCTGGAGACCGAAGAAGACGGCGAGCGCCCAGGCCGTACGGCTGCGGGTGATGCGCAGCGGGGCCGCCGTCGGCCGCGGCGCCCCCGCGTGGGCGCCGGCCGGCTGCTGCGGCACGCGCGCGCGGCCTTCGGTCGACGGCTGCGGCACGCGCGCGGGCGCCCGCGGGTCCCGCGCCTGCCGTTCCCGCGCCGGGTCCGTGGCCTCCCGTGCCGTCCCACGGTCCCGGGCGAGCGGCAGCCAGGGCAGCACGGCCGCCGCCGCCAGGCCCGCCCACAGCGCGAGGCCGGTCTGCCAACTGCCGCCCAGCGCCTCCGTCATGGGCACGGTGATCGCGGCGGCGGCCGAGGTGCCGAGGGCGAGGGCCATCGAGTACAGGCCGGTCATGGTGCCGACCCGGTCGGGGAAGTGGCGCTTGACGATGACCGGCATCAGGACGTTGCTGACGGCGATGCCCATGAGGGCGAGGGCGCTGGCGGCGAGGAACCCGGTCGTGCCGCCGGCGTAGGGGCGCAGGAGCAGTCCCGCCGTGATCGCGGCCATGCCCGCGCACACCACCGCGCCCGGCCCGAAGCGGCGGGCGAGACGGGGCGCCATGACGCCGAAGAAGGCGAAGCAGAGCGGGGGCACGGAGGTGAGCAGCCCGGCCACGCTGCCGCTCATGCCGAGCCCGTCGCGCACCTCTTCGAGGAGGGCGCCGAGGCTGGTGATGGCGGGCCGGAGGTTGAGGGCGGCCAGCACGATGCCGACGACGAGCAGACGGGCGCCCGGGCCTCCCGCGCGCGGGGCCGTGCGCGGGGGCTCGCCCGCCGCCGGGGTGCGGCGGGGCGGGGGCGTCGTCGTCCGGGTCTGCTCGCCAGTCATGCCGACCATCATAGAATCATGGGATGATTGGTTGTCCAGGCCCGGGCTCCCCTCGGCAGCCCCACCCGTGCGAAGGTGTGCCATGCCCCTGAGCCATCCCCGCCGCTCGGCGCTGTCCGAGCAGGTCATCGCCGCGCTGCGCACCCAGATCACCTCGGGCGAGTGGCCGGTCGGCGCGCGCATCCCCACCGAGCCCGAGCTGGTCGAACAGCTGGGCGTCGCCCGCAACACGGTCCGCGAGGCCGTGCGGGCGCTCGCGCACAACGGGCTGCTGGACATCCGCCAGGGCTCGGGCACCTACGTCGTGGCGACCAGCGAGCTGGCGGGCGTCATGCACCGCCGTTTCGCCGACGCCGACCCCGGGCACATCGCCGAGCTCCGCGCCACCCTGGAGTCGAGCGCGGCCAAGCTGGCGGCCGGGCGGCGCACGGAGAAGGACCTCAAGCACCTGGACGCGCTCCTCCTGCGCCGCGAGGAGGCCTGGGACTCGGGCGACGCGGAGGCGTTCGTGGCGGCGGACGCGACCTTCCACCTGGCGGTGGTCGCGGCCTCCCACAACGACGTCATGACCGCGATGTACGCGGACCTCGGCGAGGTGCTGCGGGACTGGCTGCGCGAGGACGTCGGCGAGGAGCTGACGCCGGAGACGTACATGGACCACACCCGGCTGGTGGACGCGATCCGCGCGGGCGACGCGGAGGCCGCGGCCGTCGAGGCGGCCGGCTATCCCCTGCTGTGCCGGCCCGGACGGTTCACAGCTTCTGGTGGCTGACCCAGGCCGAGCGGACCTCCTTCCAGCAGCGGCCGGTGAGCCGGACGGTCAGGGCGGGGCCCGCGTCGACAGGGGTGCCGTCGGTGTCGAGATCCCACCAGCGGGCGCACTCGATGTGCAGGCGGACGCGGTCGGTGTCGGCGTAGGGGTTGTGGCAGTGGGCGACGACGCGGGAGCCGCGGATCTCGGTGCGGCACTCCGCGCCGAACGGCTCCTCGGGTGCGGCGGTGGCCTGCCGGGCCGGCACGCGTGCGTGGGGCAGCGCGTCGTACGGCAGCGACAGGACGAGACAGACGGCGACGGTCACTGGGGCCAGGCTGCGAGACAGGCGCACAAGGGGACCTCCTCGGCCGTGCTGGGGAGGAAAGCGCGGTAAGGAACCCGCACCTCAGAGTGCCTCGCCGGGACGCTCCCCCGCCCGGCCGGGTGGGCCGAACGGGTGACGCCCCGCTCCCCGCGCGCGGGCGGGGGAACGGGGCGTCGGGGGGCGTGTCGGTGATCAGGCTCCGATGGCGTGCAGGCCGCCGTCGACGTGCACGATCTCGCCCGTGGTCTTCGGGAACCAGTCGCTCAGCAGGGCGACGACACCGCGGCCGGCCGGACCCGGGTCGTTGAGGTCCCACTCCAGCGGGGAGCGGTCGTCCCACACGGAGGCCAGCTCGGAGAAGCCGGGGATGGACTTGGCCGCCATGGAACCGATGGGGCCGGCGGAGACCAGGTTGCAGCGGATGTTCTGCTTGCCCAGGTCACGCGCCATGTAGCGGCTGGTGGCCTCCAGGGCCGCCTTGGCGGGGCCCATCCAGTCGTACTGCGGCCACGCGAACGAGGCGTCGAAGGTGAGGCCGACGACCGAGCCGCCGTTCTGCATCAGCGGCAGACAGGCCATGGTGAGCGACTTCAGGGAGAACGCCGAGACGTGCATGGCCGTGGCGACCGACTCGAACGGCGTGTTGAGGAAGTTGCCGCCCATGGCGTCCTGCGGCGCGAAGCCGATGGAGTGCACGACGCCGTCGAGACCGCCGAGCTCCTCGCCGACGACGTCGGCCAGCCGGGCGAGGTGCTCGTCGTTCGTCACGTCGAGCTCGATGACCTTGGTGGGCTTCGGCAGCTTCTTGGCGATGCGCTCGGTCAGCGTGGGCCGCGGGAACGCGGTCAGGATGATCTCGGCACCCTGCTCCTGGGCCAGCTTGGCGGTGTGGAAGGCGATGGAGGACTCCAGCAGCACGCCCGTGATCAGGACGCGCTTGCCCTCGAGGATTCCGCTCATGGTGATCAGTGACCCATTCCCAGTCCGCCGTCAACGGGAATGACGGCTCCAGTGATGTACGAGGCGTCGTCCGAGGCGAGGAACCGCACCGTCGCGGCGATCTCCTCCGGCTGCGCGTACCGGCCGAGCGGGACCTGCGAGACGATGCCCGCGCGCTGCTCGTCGGTGAGCACCTTGGTCATGTCGGTGTCGACGAAGCCGGGCGCGACGACGTTGAAGGTGATGTTGCGCGACCCCAGCTCACGGGCGAGGGAACGCGCGAAGCCGACCAGGGCGGCCTTGGAGGCGGCGTAGTTCGACTGTCCGGCGGAGCCGAGCAGGCCCACGACCGAGGAGACGAGGACGACGCGGCCCTTCTTGGCGCGCAGCATGGCGCGGTTGGCGCGCTTGACCACACGGAAGGTGCCGGTGAGGTTGGTGTCGATGACCGAGGTGAAGTCCTCCTCGGACATGCGCATCAGGAGCTGGTCCTTGGTGACGCCGGCGTTGGCGATCAGGATCTCCACGGGGCCGTGCTCGGCCTCGATCTCCTTGTAGGCCTGCTCCACCTGCTCGGAGTCGGTGATGTCGCACTTCACCGCCAGGAAGCCGGCCGGTGGCTCGCCCGAGCGGTACGTGATCGCGACGTTGTCGCCGGCGTCGGCGAACGCGCGGGCGATGGCGAGGCCGATGCCCCGGTTTCCTCCGGTGACGAGAACCGAGCGGCTCAACGGATCACCCTTTCGATAGGGGTCTGACGCACCCGCCGGAACACGGAAGGGCAGGTGGCTTCCTTCGAAACCTATCGGTCTGCCTCGTCCGACGGACATTCGGGCACCGACAGTGGCTCACCGGACTGGCTGTGGGGTCTCTACAGAAAGTTTGCGGAAGCGGGGCGGAAACGTGTGGTCCGGGGCTGCCGGGCGCGACATGATCGAGGCTTCACACGTGACGACACCAGGGAGACACGTAGGTGCCCCACAGCATCGATGAAAGTTTCACGGCCCTACCCCTACGCGCCCTCGCCGACGCCGCTCTCGCACGCGCGCGTGCGCTGGGGGCGGAGCACGCGGACTTCCGGTTCGAGCGGGTGCGCAGCGCGTCCTGGCGGTTGCGCGACGCCAAGCCCTCCGGGTCGTCCGACACCACCGACCTCGGGTACGCGGTGCGGGTGGTGCACGGCGGCACCTGGGGGTTCGCGTCCGGCGTGGATCTCACGATGGACGCCGCGGCCCGGGTCGCCTCGCAGGCGGTGGCGATGGCCAAGCTGTCCGCCCAGGTGATCAAGGCGGCCGGTTCGGACGAGCGGGTGGAACTGGCCGACGAGCCGGTGCACGCCGACAGGACGTGGATCTCGTCCTACGAGATCGACCCGTTCACCGTCGCGGACGAGGAGAAGTCGGCGCTGCTCGCGGACTGGAGCGCGCGGCTGCTGGCGGCGAACGGGATCAACCACGTGGACGCCTCGCTGCTCACCGTCCACGAGAACAAGTTCTACGCCGACACGGCCGGCACGGTGACCACCCAGCAGCGGGTGCGGCTGCACCCGGCGCTGACCGCGGTGTCGGTGGACGAGTCGAGCGGCGAGTTCGACTCGATGCGGACGATCGCGCCGCCCGTCGGACGCGGCTGGGAGTACCTCACGGGCACCGGCTGGGACTGGGACGACGAGCTCGACCGGATCCCCGAGCTGCTCGCCGAGAAGATGCGGGCGCCGAGCGTCGAGCCGGGACTGTACGACCTGGTCGTCGACCCGTCGAACCTGTGGCTGACCATCCACGAGTCCATCGGGCACGCCACCGAGCTGGACCGGGCCCTGGGCTACGAGGCCGCCTACGCCGGGACCTCCTTCGCCACCTTCGACCAGCTGGGCAAGCTGCGCTACGGCTCGGATCTGATGAACGTCACGGGCGACCGCACCGCCGAGCACGGCCTGGCGACCGTCGGCTACGACGACGAGGGCGTCGAGGGCCAGTCCTGGGACCTCGTGAAGGACGGCACGCTCGTCGGCTACCAGCTGGACCGGCGGATCGCGAAGCTGACCGGGTTCGAGCGGTCCAACGGGTGCGCCTTCGCCGACTCCCCCGGCCATGTCCCGGTGCAGCGCATGGCCAACGTGTCGTTGCGGCCGGATCCGGCCGGGATGTCGACCGAGGGGCTCATCGGCAGCGTCGACCGGGGCATCTACGTCGTCGGCGACCGGTCCTGGTCCATCGACATGCAGCGCTACAACTTCCAGTTCACCGGCCAGCGGTTCTTCCGGATCGAGAACGGGCGGATCACCGGCCAGCTGCGGGACGTGGCCTACCAGGCGACGACCACCGACTTCTGGGGGTCGATGGCGGCGGTCGGCGGCCCGCAGACGTACGTCCTCGGCGGCGCCTTCAACTGCGGCAAGGCCCAGCCGGGCCAGGTCGCGGCGGTGTCGCACGGCTGCCCGTCGGCCCTGTTCAAGGGCGTCAACATTCTGAACACCACGCAGGAGGCCGGTCGATGAGCGCGGGCACCAACAAGGCGCAGCAGCCGCACGAGATCGTCGAGCGCGCCCTCGAACTGTCACGGGCCGACGGCTGTGTCGTGATCGCCGACGAGCAGTCGACGGCGAACCTGCGGTGGGCGGGCAACGCGCTGACGACCAACGGCGTCACGCGCGGGCGCACGCTCACCGTGATCGCCACGGTCGACGGCAAGGAGGGCACGGCCTCCGGTGTCGTCTCGCGGGCCGCCGTCACGGCGGACGAGCTGGAGTCCCTCGTCCGGGCCGCCGAGGCCGCCGCGCGCGGAGCGGGGCCGGCCGAGGACGCGCAGCCGCTGGTCAGCGGCGTGGCCCGGTCCCCGGAGTTCACCGAGGCGCCCGCGGAGACCTCGTCGGCGGTGTTCGCCGACTTCGCGCCGGCCCTGGGCGAGGCGTTCGCCCGCGCGCGTGCGGGCGGTCGCGAGCTGTACGGGTTCGCCAACCACGAGCTCGTCTCGACGTACCTGGGCACGTCGACCGGGCTGCGGCTGCGGCACGACCAGCCGAACGGGACGCTGGAGCTCAACGCCAAGTCCCCGGACCGGACCAGGTCGGCGTGGGCCGGGCGCTCGACGCGCGACTTCAAGGACGTCGACCCGGCGGCGCTCGACGCCGAGCTGGCCGTACGGCTGGGCTGGGCGGAGCGGCGGATCGAGCTGCCCGCCGGACGGTACGAGACGCTGCTGCCGCCGACCGCGGTGGCCGACCTGATGATCTACCAGCTGTGGTCGGCGTCCGGCCGGGACGCGACCGAGGGCAGGACGGTGTTCTCGCAGCCCGGTGGCGGGACCCGGATCGGCGAGAAGCTGTCCGACCTGCCGCTGACCCTGCGCAGCGACCCGAACGAGCCGGGCCTGGAGTCGCCGCCGTTCGTCATCGCGCACTCCTCCGGCGGCGACCAGTCGGTCTTCGACAACGGCCTGCCGGTGCGGCCCACCGAGTGGGTCTCCGCGGGCGAGCTGAAGCACCTGACGACCACCCGGCACAGCGCGGCCCTGACCGGCCTCCCGGTGGCGCCCGGGGCCGACAACCTGATCCTGGACGGCGGCGAGGACCGCTCCCTGGAGGAGATGGTCGCGGCCACCGGACGCGGGCTGCTGCTGACCTGCCTGTGGTACATCCGCGAGGTCGACCCGGCGACGCTGCTCCTCACCGGCCTGACCCGGGACGGCGTCTACCTGGTGGAGGACGGCGAGGTCGTCGGCGAGGTGAACAACTTCCGGTTCAACGAGTCGCCGGTCGGCCTGCTGGGGCGGGCGACGGAGGCGGGGCGCACGGAAAAGACGCTGCCCCGGGAGTGGAGCGACTGGTTCACTAGGGCTGCGATGCCCGCGCTGAGGGTGCCGGACTTCAATATGAGCTCTGTCAGTCAGGGCGTATAACCTCGTAGCCGGTGGTCGCTCGGCCGCCCGCACCCAGCCTGAAGATCATCAAGGAGATATGAGAACCGTGACGGACATCGTCGACGAACTGAAGTGGCGCGGGCTGATCGCCCTCTCCACGGACGAGGACGCATTGCGCAAGGCGTTCGCGGACGGTCCTGTCACGTTCTATTGCGGCTTCGACCCGACCGCGCCCAGCCTGCACCTCGGCAACCTCGTGCAGATCCTGACGATGCGCCGGATCCAGCAGGCGGGCAACCGTCCGCTGGGTCTGGTCGGGGGCGCCACCGGGCTGATCGGCGACCCGAAGCCCACCGCGGAGCGGACGCTGAACTCGCCCGAGGTCGTCGCCCAGTGGGTCGAGCGGCTGCGCGCGCAGATCGCGCCGCTGCTCGACTTCGAGGGTCCGAACGCGGCGGTCATGGTCAACAACCTGGACTGGACGCAGGGCCTGTCGGCCATCGAGTTCCTGCGGGACGTCGGCAAGTACTTCCGCGTCAACAAGATGATCGCCAAGGAGGCCGTCTCGCGGCGGCTCAACTCCGAGGCGGGCATCGGCTACACGGAGTTCAGCTACCAGATCCTCCAGGGCATGGACTTCCTGGAGCTGTTCCGGCGGTACGGCTGCACGCTCCAGACCGGCGGCAGCGACCAGTGGGGCAACCTCACCTCGGGCACCGACCTGATCCACCGGGTGGATCCCGAGGCCGTGGTGCACGCGCTGGCCACTCCGCTGATCACCAAGGCGGACGGCACCAAGTTCGGCAAGACGGAGTCCGGCACGGTCTGGCTCGACCCCGAGATGACCACGCCGTACGCCTTCTACCAGTTCTGGCTGAACGCGGACGACCGGGACGTGTCGAAGTTCCTGCGCATCTTCAGCTTCCGGTCCCATGCCGAGATCGAGGAGCTGGAGCGGCAGACCGAGGAGCGTCCGCAGGCCCGGGCCGCTCAGCGGGCGCTGGCCGAGGAGCTGACGACGCTGGTGCACGGCGCCGACCAGACGGCAGCCGTGGTCGCCGCGTCCAAGGCCCTCTTCGGCCAGGGCGAGCTCGACGGGCTCGACGACCGGACGCTGGCCGCGGCCCTCTCCGAGGTGCCGCACATCCAGGTCGCCGAGCTCGGACCGGTCGTGGACCTGTTCGCCGAGGTCGGCCTGGTGGCCAGCAAGTCCGCCGCGCGGCGGACGGTGAAGGAGGGCGGGGCCTACGTGAACAACGTCAAGGTCACCGCGGAGGACGCCGTCCCGGCGAAGGAGGAGCTCATCCACGGGCGGTGGCTGGTGCTGCGGCGCGGGAAGAAGAACCTGGCCGCCGTCGAGGTCACCGGCTCCTGAGTCCCGCTCCTCGGGCCGTTCCGTGCGGGATGCGCCCCGGGGGTGCGGGTTCGCTGCCGGCCGCGGCTTTCGCCGTGGCTCGTCCTGCGGGTCCGCGCGCCCCGGTGGGCGCCCGCGTCAGGTCCTCTGCTTGCGCTTGCCGAGCGTCGCCATGTAGAGCATGTCGCCCAGGGCGACGATGATGATCGCGGCGATGAGCTGGAACGCGTGGCGGCTCCAGTCGATGCCGGAGGTCGACTCCACCCCCGCCGCGCGGGCGATCGAGTTGCCCACGACGGCGCCCAGCATGCCGAAGATGGTGGTCAGCCAGAGCGGGCTGTGCTGCTTGCCCGGGATGATCGCCTTGGCGATCAGGCCCAGCACGAATCCCACGATGATCGCCCACAACCAGCCCATGGCTGCCTCCTTGTACGGCTCTACGTGAGCATTGCACCCAAGTCTCGGTCCGCCCGCCGTACGGCGCATGTCGGGTACGGCCATACGCGGCACGGCGCAGGACCTTCGCCCGGGCGGCGGGCGACCCGGTCTCGAAGGCGGCGCAGTCCCGGCGTAACGTGGACGCTGTCCGGACCCGGCTCCCCGAGCGGGTGCGGGCCGGAGAGGTGCCGGGGCGGAGCCGATGCGGGCGGACGGTGGAATGTGATGCGGAAGCAGAGTGGCGGCGGCAACGTCCAGGTGTTCCGGATCACCGGTGCGCGCCAGGGACTGCAGGAGGACGTGCGGGGCCGGCAACGGCGGTACGTCATCTCCATGTCGATCCGTACGCTGTCGGTGATCCTCGCGGCGACGTTGTGGAACGTGGAACGGCACGTGGCGATCGTGGCGTTGGTCCTGGGTGTGGTGCTCCCCTACATCTCGGTGGTGATCGCCAACGCGGGGCGGGAGAACGTGCCGTCGCTGCCTTCCACTTTCCTGACCGCACCGGTGCGGACCATGATCGCTCCGCCGCGGGCCGACGACGGATCCGTGGGTCCGGTCCCGCAAGAGGAGGGCTTCGCGGAATCCCTCCGGAAGGAACCGGCACCCGATCCGGCTGAGCGTCAGCCGTGAACAGGCCATGAGCGGACTGTGCTCAAAGCTCAGGAAAAGCTCAGATCAATCATGTTGTTCCAGTGCCGTGCGGACCGTGAGCCATGACATACTTCGTACGCGCTCCGCATCCCCCGTCGGAGCGACGGACCGACGCCGGGCAGCTCCCCCCGTGGCTGCTCGGCGTCGCCTTTGTGTGCGTGTGGTGAGACAAGTCTGTGAGTGACGAGAACCCGATCTGTTCCGCCAAGGGCTGCCGCGTCGACGCGGTGTGGGTACTGGCGTGGAACAACCCGAAGCTGCATACGCCGGAGCGGCGCAAGACGTGGCTCGCGTGCGAGGAGCACCGGGAGCATCTGTCCCAGTTCCTCGGGGTCCGGGGCTTCCTCAAGGACGTCCTCCCGCTGACCGAGTGGGAGTCCCCGGAGGCTCGCTAGCCGCCGATCGCCGACATCGGCCGGTCCGGCTGGAGGAACGTCGGGTCGTCGAGCCCCGAGCCCGCCTTCTTGCCCCACATCGCCAGCCGCCAGATGCGCGCTATCTCCTCGTCCGGGGCGCCGGAGCGCAGGGCCGCGCGCAGGTCCGTCTCCTCACGGGCGAAGAGACAGGTGCGGACCTGGCCGTCTGCCGTGAGGCGGGTGCGGTCGCAGGCGGAGCAGAACGGCCGGGTGACGGAGGCGATGACGCCCACCCGGTGCGGTCCGCCGTCCACCAGCCAGCGTTCGGCAGGGGCGGAGCCGCGCTCCCCCTCGCCCTCGGCGGTGAGCTCGAAGCGGGTGCGCAGGGAGGCCAGGATGTCGCCGGCCGTGACCATGCCCTCGCGCTTCCAGCCGTGCTGGGCGTCCAGGGGCATCTGCTCGATGAACCGCAGCTCGTAGGCGTGCTCGACGGCCCAGGCGAGGAGGTCGGGGGCTTCGTCCGCGTTGAGCTCGGGCATCAGGACGGCGTTGACCTTGACCGGGGTCAGGCCTGCCTCGCGGGCCGCCTCGAGGCCTTCGAGGACGTCCTTGTGACGGTCGCGGCGGGTGAGGGTCTTGAAGACGTCGGGGCGCAGGGTGTCGAGCGAGACGTTGACCCGGTCGAGGCCCGCCGCCTTGAGTGCGGCGGCGGTGCGGCGCAGGCCGATGCCGTTCGTCGTGAGGGACATCCGGGGGCGGGGCTCCAGGGCCGCGACCCGCTCGACGATGCCGACCAGGCCTGGGCGCAGCAGGGGTTCGCCTCCGGTGAAGCGGACCTCCTCGATGCCGAGCGTGGAGACCGCTATGTCGATCAGCCGGACGATCTCGTCGTCGCTGAGCAGGTCGGGCTTCGCCAGCCACTGCAGGCCCTCCTCGGGCATGCAGTACGTGCAGCGCAGGTTGCACCGGTCGGTCAGCGAGACCCTCAGGTCGGTGGCCACTCGGCCATAGGTGTCGATGAGCACGTGGGCCCCCTCCCGCGTAGCGATCGCTTGTCCGTCACGTGCGAGCCTACGTGACACCGGTGACAACGACAGTGCCCGATCCCACGAGATCCCACGGAGCAGGACGCGGCCGCGTCGTAGGGATCTACGACGCGGCCGCGGGGAGGGGGCGTGGTCGGCGGCGGCTCAGTGGGCTCCGGTGCCGGTCAGGGAGCGGACCTCCAGTTCGGCGTACTTGCCCTTGTCGGGCTCCTCCTTCGACACCAGGGTGCCGATGATGCCCAGCAGGAAGCCGACCGGGATCGAGATGATGCCGGGGTTCTCCAGCGGGAACCAGTGGAAGTCGACGTCCGGGAACATCGAGGTGGGCTTGCCCGAGACGACCGGCGAGAACAGCACCAGGCCGACCGCGGTGACCAGGCCGCCGTAGATCGACCACAGGGCCCCGGAGGTGGTGAACCGCTTCCAGAAGAGGCTGTAGAGGATCGTCGGGAGGTTGGCGGAGGCGGCCACCGCGAAGGCGAGGGCGACCAGGCCGGCGACGTTCAGGTCGCGGGCCAGGGCGCCCAGGAGGATGGAGACCGCGCCGATACCGACCGTGGCGTAACGGGCCGCGGCCATCTCCTGCTTCTCGGAAGCCTGGCCCCTCTTGATGACGTTGGCGTAGATGTCGTGGGCGAAGGACGAGGACGAGGCCAGGGTGAGGCCCGCGACGACCGCGAGGATCGTGGCGAAGGCGACCGCGGAGATGGTGGCGAGCAGGATCGCGCCCCAGTTGGAGTCGACGCCGCCGAGATGGAGGGCGAGCAGGGGCGCCGCGGTGTTGCCGGCCTTGTTGGAGGAGGTGATCTCGTCCGGTGCGATCAGCGCGGCGGCGCCGAAGCCGAGGGCGAGGGTCATCAGGTAGAAGGCGCCGATCAGGCCGATGGCCCAGAGGACCGACTTCCGGGCGGCCTTGGCGGTGGGCACGGTGTAGAAGCGGATCAGGATGTGCGGCAGGCCCGCGGTGCCGAGGACCAGGGCGATGCCGAGCGAGATGAAGTCCAGTTTGGTGGTGCCGGTGGCGCCGTACTTCAGGCCGGGCTCCAGGAAGGCCGCGCCCTTGCCGCTGTTGTCGGCGGCCGAGCCGAGCAGGTCGGAGACGTTGAAGTCGAACTTCAGCAGGACCAGGAAGGTCAGCAGCAGGGCGCCGGCGATCAGCAGGACCGCCTTGACCATCTGGACCCAGGTGGTGCCCTTCATGCCGCCGATCGTCACGTAGACGATCATCAACACGCCGACCAGCGCGACGATGCCGATCTTGCCGCTGTCACTGGTGATGCCCAGCAGCAGGGAGACCAGGACGCCCGCGCCGGCCATCTGGGCCAGCAGGTAGAAGATCGACACCACGATGGTGGAGGTGCCGGCCGCCGTGCGGACCGGCCGCTGGCGCATGCGGTACGCCAGGACGTCGCCCATCGTGTAGCGGCCGGAGTTGCGCAGCGGCTCGGCGACCAGGAGCAGGGCGACCAGCCAGGCGACCAGGAAGCCGATGGAGTACAGGAAGCCGTCGTAGCCGAAGAGGGCGATGGCGCCCGCGATGCCGAGGAAGGACGCGGCCGACATGTAGTCGCCGGAGACGGCGAGTCCGTTCTGGAAGCCGGTGAACTGGCGTCCGCCGGCGTAGAAGTCGGCGGCGTCCTTGGTCTGGCGGCCGGCCCAGACGGTGATGACGAGGGTCGCGGCGACGAACACCGAGAACAGGATGATGATGAGTGTGCGGTGCTCGCCGGCCTCGCCCGCGGCGAGCAGGGTGTGCTGTGCGGGGCTCATGCTCCGCCCTCCATCCGGGACTTGATGGCCTCGGCCTTGGGGTCGAACCGCGCGGCGGCGGTCCGCGCGTACCACCAGGCGATGAGGAAGGTGGTGAGGAACTGGGCGAGGCCGAGGGTCATGGCCACGTTGAAGTTGCCGAACAGCTTGGTGCCCATGAAGTCGCCCGCGTAGTTGGACAGCAGGACGTACAGCAGGTACCAGGCGATGAACGCGACCGTCAGCGGGAAGGCGAAGCCGCGGTAGGAGCTGCGCAGTTCACCGAACTCCGCGCTTTCCTGCACCGCGACGAACTCCTCGGTGGGCGGGAGTTGGGTGGGGGATTTCGAGGGGGGCGGTGTCTCGGTTGCCACGAAGTCTCCTCGTTGCGGATGCGGGTCGGACGGCGAAAGGAGGCGAGTCCTCTCGCTCCCTGCCCAAGGTCACGGCGCCGCGCAAGGACGGGTTCAACGCGTCGGGCGGGTTTGTCGAAGCGGCCTTCGGCAGGTCATGACCAACGAGCGGGGGCCGCGTCAGGTCATGGGTCGGCAAACTCGCCGCCTGGAAGTCATTGCTGGCCGGTGAGTCAGGGAGATAGCTTCGGGCGAGCACCACCCGTCATGTACCTGCCCAGGCCGCACCTGCGCCTGGGTCAGGTCCCGTTTCCGGATGATGTGGAGACCCCATGGCTCATCTGCCTTCCAGACGCCGCCTCGCGCTCGCGGTGCCCGTCGTGCTGTCGCTGACCGCCTCGCTCGGCTTCCTGCCGACGGCGGCCTCCGCGGCCCCCGTCACGACGTCCGCCACCCGGACGGCCGATGCCGGAACCCTGGCGTACGTCGTCAACACGAAGGTGGACCACCGCACGATCGGGTCGGTGAAGAAGGCGATCGCCGCGGCCGGCGGCACCGTCGTCGCGGCGTACGAGAAGATCGGCGTCCTCGTCGTCCATTCGGCGAACCCCGACTTCGGGCCGCGCATACGCGCGGTGCGCGGCGTGCAGTCGGCCGGCGCGACCCGTACCGCGCCGCTGAGCGCCGCGGGGACCACCGACGAGGGGGCCGCTCAGGTCCTCTCCCCGGCGGAGGCCGCGAAGACCGAGAAGGCGTCCGACGCCGCGGGCCAGAGCGAGCCGCTCGAGGCCGACCAGTGGGACCTTCGCGCGATCGGCGCCGACCGGGCCGCCGGGATCAACCCGGGCAGCAAGAAGGTCACGGTCGCCGTCATCGACACCGGCGTCGACGACACCCACCCGGACCTCGCGCCGAACTTCTCCGCGTCCCAGTCGGCGAACTGCGTCGGCGGCGTCGCGGACACCAGTGAGGGCGCCTGGCGTCCGTACACCGCGGACGACTACCACGGCACCCATGTCGCGGGTGAGATCGCCGCGGCCCGCAACGGCATAGGCGTGGCGGGCGTCGCGCCCGGCGTGAAGGTCGCCGGCATCAAGGTGAGCGACCCCAAGGACGGCCTCTTCTACCCGGAGAACGTCGTCTGCGCCTTCGTGTTCGCCGCCGACCACGGCGTCGAGATCACGAACAACAGCTACTACGTCGACCCGTGGCTGTACAACTGCATGGACGACCCCGACCAGAAGGCCATCGTCGACGCGGTCAACAGGGCCCAGCTGTACGCCCAGAAGAAGGGCACGCTCAACGTCGCCTCGGCGGGCAACTCCAACCACGACCTGGACTCCGACTCCCTGGTCGACGCCTCCAGCCCGGACGACTCCACGCCGGTCGAGCGGACCGTCGACCCGCACGAGTGCTTCGACGTCCCGACCCAGCTGCCGGGTGTCGTCACGGTGAGCGCCACGGGCGTCAAGGGCACCAAGTCGTACTACTCCACGTACGGCCTGGGCGCGATCGACGTCGCGGCCCCGGGTGGCGACAAGTACCAGATCCCGGACACCCCGTCCGCCAACGGCCGCATCCTGTCGACGCTGCCGAACAACACCTACGGCTTCCTGCAGGGCACCTCGATGGCGTCCCCGCACGTCGCCGGTGTGGCCGCGCTGCTGAAGTCGACCCACCCGCACGCGAGCCCGGCCCAGCTGCAGGCGCTGCTCAAGCTCCAGGCCGACAGCACGGCATGCCCGACCGAGCCGTACGACGGTGACGGGAACGGGGTCGTGGACGCGACCTGCGTGGGCGGCAAGCGCCTCAACGGCTTCTTCGGCTTCGGCGTCGTGAACGCGCTGCGCGCCGTGAAGTAGTCGTCGTCCCCGCAGACGAGGGGAGGGCCGGGCGGACATCCGCCCGGCCCTTCGTGCGTGCGGGCGCGCGTACCGGGGCGGGCGCGTACGCGGGCGGGGGCGGGACGGGTGGTGCGGATGCGCGGTGCGCGTGGTGCGGGTGCGTGCCGTGACGCCTTCCGCTCGACGACCGCTCGCCCGCGCGGGCGCCCATATTGATTGAATCAATAATGCATAGTTCAGTCATGACTGGAATCACGTTTGCCTGGTCGGAGCTGGGCGGCGATCCCGCCCTCCTCGCGCGCGTGTCCACCGTCGAACGGGAGGGTGAACTGCGGGCGCGCCTTCCCGTGCGGGAGCTGGCGCGCGCCTGCGTCGGCGCGTGCGCGCTGGCCGGCGCCGAACTGGGGGCGCGGCGGGCCGGCCTCGCGCAGGCGCCCCGGGTCCGGGTGGACGACGCGGCGGTGGCCCACGCGTTCGTCAGCGAGCGGCGGCTGCTGGTCGACGGACGGGCCCCGGTCGCCTTCGCCCCGTTGTCCCGGTTCTGGCGGACGGCCGACGGCTGGGTGCGCACCCACGCCAACTACCCGCACCACCGCGAGCGGCTGCTCCGGGCGCTGGCGCTGCCGCGGAGCGCCGGCCCGGCCGACGTCGGGGCCTCGCTCGCGGAGCGCTCCGCCCGGGACGTGGAGGAGGCGGTGTACGCGGCCGGAGGCCTGGCCGTGGCGTCGCGCACGCCCGGGGAGTGGGCGGCGCAGGAGCAGGCGGCCCTGATCGCCGCTCATCCCCTGGTGGAACGGTGCCGGTCGGACGAGGCACGCGCGCGTACCTTCACCTCGCCGGAGGACGGGCCGCTGCTGCCCGCCGCCGGACTGCGCGTCCTGGACCTGACCCGGGTCCTGGCCGGGCCGGTGGCCACCCGCACCCTCGCCCTGCTGGGCGCGGACGTCCTGCGGATCGACGCGCCGCGGCTGCCCGAACTGCCCGACCAGCACGCCGACACGGGCTTCGGCAAGCGCTCGGCGCTGCTGGACCTGACGGCGGACCGGCGCACCTTCGAGGAGCTGCTCGCGGCGGCGGACGTCGTGGTCACCGGCTACCGGCCGGGCGCCCTGGACCGGTTCGGGCTGTCCCCCGAGGCGCTGGCCGAGCGCCGGCCCGGGCTGGTCGTGGCGCAGGTGTCGGCGTGGGGCGCGTACGGGCCGTGGGGCGGGCGGCGCGGCTTCGACAGCCTGGTCCAGGCGGCCACCGGCATCGCGGCCGTCGAGGGCTCCGCCGGACGGCCGGGTGCGCTGCCTGCCCAGGCCCTCGACCACGGAACCGGCTATCTGCTGGCGGCGGCCGTGCTGCGGGCGCTGACCGAGCAGTCGTACGAGGGCGGCAGCCGGTTCGTGCGGCTGGCGCTGGCCCGGACCGCTGCGTGGCTCACCGGGGGGAAGTCCTGGACGGCCGAAGGCGGGGGCGTCCACGACGGGGGCGGCGGGAACCGGGACGTCCGGCCTGAGGGCGTCCGGATGGACGAGAGGGAGGGCAAAGGGATCACCAAGGCGCGGGACCGCGAGGTGAGCGGGGCCGGGAGCGCCGGCCCCGACCCCTGGCTGACGGAGACCTGCAGCCCGCTCGGGCGGCTGCGCCACGCCCTTCCGGCGGTGTCGTTCGACGGCGGTCCGGTCGACTGGGCGCGGCCGCCGGGGCCTTGGGGAGCCGATCCGGCGCGCTGGCTCTGAGCCCCGGGCGGCCCGCTCCCGAGCGGCCTCCGGGCCCACCCGACCGTTTCAGTATGAGTTGCCCGCCTTTGTGGGCAGTGGTGAAGATCCTCGCATGGCCCTCATACGACCGACCGAAGCAACCGAATCCCTCCGCCGCACCGGCCCGGGCCGGGCGGTGGCGCTGCTCGTCCTGGTGGGGCTCGCGGCCCTGATACCGCTGCTCGGCCCCTCCGTCGCCGCGCACGGCACCGGCGAGGCCACGGCCGCGGACTCCGGCGTGGTGGCGCTGCTGCGGACGGTGCTGTTCGCGGCGCTGTGCGTGCAGGTGGGCGAGCTGTTCGCGGCCGGTCTCGGCCGAGGGGTGCCCGCCGCCCCGGCCGTCCGACCGGTCAGCTGGGCGCCGTACGCGGCGGTGGTGGGGTTCGCGGCCGCGGCGACCGCCGGTGAGCTGGCGCCGCACGGCCACGGCTCGCGGGGCGGCGTGCTCGCGCTGCTGGAGGCGGTCGCGTTCGCGGTGGCGGGGCTCTGCGCGCTCACGCGTCGGCCGAACCGTCAGGTGTGGCCGCTCACGGCGGTGATCCTGGCGGAGGCGCTGCGCGCGCATCCGCCGACCGAGTCCGCGCCCCTGATCGGCTCCGGCCTCACGGTGGTGCACCTGACGTGCTCCGCGCTGTGGGCGGGCGGGCTGCTGAACGTGCTCCGCACGCTGCGGGCGTGGGACGACACCAGGGCGGGCACCGCGCTGCTGGGCCGCTACGCGCGCGCGGCGGCCGTGCTGTTCGCCGCCGTCACCACGACCGGGCTGTGCAGTTCACTGCGCCGGATGCCCTCGGAGGCGGTGCTCGATCAGCTGACGACGACGGCTTACGGGCGCGTGCTGCTCGCCAAGGTGCTCGTCGTGGGCGCGGTCGCGCTGCTCGCCCTGCGGGCGCGGACACGGCTGCGCCGGGCCCCCGATCCGCTGGCCGCCTGCTCGCCCGCGCGCGTGGAGATCGTCGCGCTGGGGGTGGTGGTCGCGGTGTCGGGACTGTTGACGGCGCTGCCGCTGCCGGGCAAGGGTTGATGACCATGGCCCGAGAATCAACCGTGTACCCGCTCGGAGCCGGGGCTCAGGGGTTGAGGACCGGGGACCGAGGATCGACCGTCCTGTCACGGTGCCTGATCGCACCGAGGACCAGCAGGACCTGTGCGGCGATGTAGGTGAGCATGATCCACAGGTCGGGGCGCGGAGGCTGCGGCCAGTCGGCGACCCCGGTGGCGATCAGGGTGTCGGAGAGCAGGAACAGCGCGCCGCCGGCGCCGGCGACCGGGCCGAGCCGGGTGCTCGCGCCGTACGCCATGGCCGTGAGCAGGGTGCTGTAGACGGCGACCGGGAGGCGCAGATCCGCCGGGAGGCCGGGCCACAGCAGGGCGACGGTGGCGATGAGGGCGGTCGCGTAGCAGGGGGCCAGGAGGGCGCCGCGCGCGGGGGGCCGGCCGATGCGGGCGAACAGCGCCAGGTAGCAGACGTGACCCGCGGCGAAGGACGCCATGCCCGCGAGGAAGGCGGGGTCGGCGTCGAGCAGCAGCAGGGTGTCGCCGCCCCAGCCGCACAGGAGGGCGGCGACCAGGAGCCGGGGCGCGCCGCGCAGGGCCGCCCAGGCGGCGAGCAGGGGCATCAGAAGAGGCTTGGCCACCGTGTGCCCGGCGTCGGAGCCGACGGCGAGGCTGAGCAGGTCGACGGCGGCGGCGAGGGCGAACAGGCCGAGGAGGACGCGGGACCGGGTCACGCGGCCTTGGTCTCCTCGACCGCCGTGGCGGCGGCTGCGGCGGGGGCGGGCGCCGGAGCGGCCGCGGGCTGCCAGCCCGGCCCGCGGAACACGCGTCCCGTCCGCTCACGCCAACCGCGCGCCGCCTTCAGGTCCCTGGCGATCGCGACGTACTCGTGCGTGGCCACCTTGATGGGGTTGAACGTGTTGATGTTCTTGGTCAACCCGTAGACGGGCCGGTCGACCTCGGGCACGAACGACCCGAACAGCCGGTCCCAGACGATGAGGATGCCGCCGAAGTTGCGGTCCAGGTAACCGCCCTGGGAGGCGTGGTGGACGCGGTGGTGGGAGGGCGTGTTGAACACGAACTCGAACCACCGGGGCATCCTGTCGATCCGCTCGGTGTGGATCCAGAACTGGTAGACGAGGTTGGCCGAGGAGCAGAACGCGAGCGCGGCCGGGTGCACGCCGAGGGCGATGAGCGGGACGTAGAACGGCCACACCGTCAGGGTGGTCCAGGGCTGGCGCAGGGCGGTGGTGAGGTTGAACTTCTCGCTGGAGTGGTGGACGACGTGACAGGCCCACAGCACGCGGATGACGTGGTGGCCGCGGTGGGACCAGTAGTAGAAGAAGTCCTGCGCGAGCAGCATCAGCGGCAGCGTCCACCACAGGACCGGGACGCGGAGCGGGGTCAGTTCGTAGATCGCCGTGTAGATCGCGACGATCGGGATCTTCCAGACGAAGTCGAAGACGAGACTCCCGAGCCCCATGCCGACGCTCGTCGCGGCGTCCTTCGTCTCGTACCCGGCCGCATCCTCGTCGGGATGGAGCCGGACGCTGATCACCTCGACCACGGTGAGCAGCACGAAGGCGGGTATCGACCACAGCACGACATCGGGCAGGTTCGGCATGGGGGCACCGTAGAACGGCTGATGGGCTGCGGCTAGACGTTGTTACCCACAAGTATTACCGACGGTACGCGCTTGCTTGTTGGCGATCTCCGCCAATCGGCCCCGCCTGCGGACGCGACGTGCCGCCACGGGGGCTCCGGCGACAGGCCGGCCCGACGTCAGAGACCACCCACCGGGCCCCCGAAGTCGACTGCGCCCCGCCGCCTCACGCCCCCGCGACCTCGAACCCCGCCGCCCCTCACCCCCGCCGCCTCACGCCCGCCCCTCACACCCCCGCCGCGCCCAGCAACGATCCGACGAGGTACGTCACCCCCATCGCCAGCGCCCCGCCCCCCACGTTGCGCAGCACCGCGCGGCCCGGCGCCGCCGCTCCCAGGCGGGCGCTGCTCCAGCCCGTGCCGACCAGGGCCGCCAGGACCGACGCGACGGTCACCGGAAGCCGCCGGTCCGCCGGCGGCAGGACGATGGCGAGCAGAGGGAGCAGGGCGCCGACCGTGAAGGCGAGGAAGCTCGCCCAGGCCGCGTGCCAGGGGTTGGTGAGGTCGTCGGGGTCGATGCCGAGCTCCACGCGCGCGTGGGCCCTCAGCGCGTCCCGTTCCGTGAGCTGGACGGCGGCCTCGTGGGCCACGTCCCGGGACAGCCCGCGGTCCTCCAGCAGCTCGGTCAGCTCCGCCAGCTCGGCCTCCGGCTGCTCGCGCAGTTCCCGCCGCTCCAGCGCGAGGGCGGCCTTCTCGGAGTCCCGTTGGGTCGACACGGAGACGTACTCCCCCGCCGCCATGGACATCGAGCCGGCGAGCAGACCGGCGAGGCCGGCCGTCAGCAGGGCCGAACGGTCGTCCGTCGCGCCGGCCACGCCGACGACGAGGCCGGCGGTGGAGACGATGCCGTCGTTGGCGCCGAGGACCGCGGCGCGCAGCCAGTTCAGCCGGGATCCGAGCGAGCCCGAGTGGGCCTCGGCGTGGGTGGGTTCCGTCACAGCACGGAGGATGACACCCCGGGAGCCGCGTGCCCCGCACCGACGCTCGTCGTCGCGGCAGCGGGAGCGAGGTCGGGTGTCACAGGCGGCGCGGGTCGGGCATGACGGGACGGCGCGGGTCGGCCGCGTCAGGGCGGTGCGGGGCCGCGGCGAACGGGGCGGTGCGGGGCCGCCGCGACGGGCCGGGGACGGACGGAGCGCGAACCGTCGTCCGACCGGTCCGAGTTGACCGGGTATCGACCGACTGCCGCGGGGACGCGCGCGTGCGCCCCGCGAACTCCCGTACGGCCCGGACGGCTTCGCGCGGCTCCTCTTCGGGGCAGGTGCGGCGAGCTGTCAGTGGGGGCCCGTATCCTCAGTGACCATGCTCGAAGACCACACGACGACAGCGTCCTCCCCCACGGAGTGGCCGACCGCGTATCCCCAGGGGTACGCGGTCGTTGACGTGGAGACCACCGGCCTGGCCCGGGACGACCGGATCATCTCCGCCGCCGTCTACCGGCTGGACGCGCGCGGCGAGGTGGAGGACCACTGGTACACGCTGGTCAACCCGCAGCGCGACCCGGGCCCGGTGTGGATCCACGGTCTGACGAGCGACGTGCTCGAGGGCGCGCCCCTCTTCCGGGAGGTGGCCGCGGAGTTCGCGGCCCGGCTCGACGGACGGGTACTGGTCGCGCACAACGCGGTCTTCGACTGGCAGATGATCGCGCGGGAGTACGCGCGCGCGGAGCGCGAGGCGCCCGTGCGGCAGCGGCTGTGCACCATCGCGCTCTCCAAGGAGCTGGGCCTGCCGCTGCCCAACCACAAGCTGGAGTCGCTGGCGGCCCACTTCGGCGTGGTGCAGCAGCGGGCCCACCACGCGCTGGACGACGCGCGCGTGCTCGCGGAGGCGTTCCGGCCGAGCCTGCGGGCCGCGGCGGCAGGCGGTGTCCGGCTGCCGCTGCTCGAGTGCCGCCCGCTGACCGAGTGGGCCGACCGGCCCGCGCCCCTGATCGGCCGGCAGGCGGGCGGTGCGGGCGGCGGCTACGGCAGCTACCGGCCCGGTAGTTGGCGGCCGTCCCGCAAAAGGCCCGCATGCCCCCATCCCAACCCCGGTAGGTACGAAGACGGCAAAAGGCTCAAGCAGGGCATGCGGGTCGCCTTCTCGGGCGACACCTCCGTCGAGCGGGACCTGCTGGAGGACCGCGCCGCCGAGGCGGGGCTGCACGTCGCCACGAGCCTGTCCCGGCTGACCAGCCTGCTGGTCACCAACGACCCCGACTCGGGCACCTCGAAGGTGGTGAAGGCGCGGCAGTTCGGGACGCCCGTCGTCGACGAGGCCGCCTTCGGACAGCTCCTGCGGGATGTGGAACCCGCCGACGAGTGACCCGTACGTACGGGTGATTGCCGCGCGACTCGCCCGCCGCCCGCTCGCCCGCGCGCGGGCGACGGCCCACCCTGTGGCGCATGGCGAGATGCGAAGTTTGCGGCAATGACTACGGAATGACCTTCGAAGTGCACGCGCAGGGCGCGATCCACGTCTTCGACTGCTTCTCCTGTGCGATCCACCGCATGGCCCCCATCTGCGAGCACTGCCGGGTGCAGATCATCGGCCAGGGCGTCGAGGTGGAGGGGCACTGGTACTGCGGCGCGCACTGCGCCCGCGCGGAAGGCAGGGCGGGCATCGTCGACAAGGTGTGAGCCGGACCGGCGGCCTCCGGGGACCGGCGCCCGGCGGCCCCGGCTTCCGGTACCCGGCCGAATGCGCCCCACGACCGAGTTGTACGGTCGTGGGGTGTACCGCTTCCTGTTGTCCCGGCAGTGGGTGATCCTCACGCTGGTCTCCCTCCTCCTCATCCCCACGATGATCAGGCTGGGCTTCTGGCAGATGCATCGCTACGACGAGCGCACCGCGCGCAACCAGCTGGTCTCCGACGCGCTGACCGCCGAAGCGGTGCCCGTGGAGAAGCTGACCACCCCGGGGCACACCGTCACCCGCGACGAGCGGTACCGCAGCGTCACCGCCACGGGCTCCTTCGACACCGCGCGCGAAGTCGTCGTCAGGCGCCGGGTCAACGCCGACGAGACGGTCGGTTTCCACGTCCTCACGCCGTTCGTCCTGACGGACGGCAAGGTGCTGCTGGTCGACCGGGGCTGGATCCCCGCGGACGCCCCCAGCCAGACCTCGTTCCCCGAGGTCCCCGCGCCGCCCGCCGGCCGGATCACCGTCACCGGGCGGCTGATGCCCGACGAGACGACCGCCGCGAGCGGCATCAAGGACCTCAAGGGACTGCCGGACCGGCAGGTCATGCTGATCAACAGCGAGCAGGAGGCCCGGCGGCTCGGGGCACAGGTGCTCGGCGGCTACATCGCGCAGACCGCGCCCGAGCCGAAGGGCGGCAGCCCGGAGCTGGTCGGGCGGCCCGGCAGCGAGGACGCGGCCCTGAACTACGCGTACGCCATCCAGTGGTGGCTGTTCTCCGCGGGGGTCCCCGTCGGCTGGGTGATCCTGGTCCGCCGCGAGTCCCGCGACCGGGCCCAGGCCGCGGTGCGGGAGGCGGAGCAGGCCGAACCCGCGACGGTCTGACGAAGGCCGGGCGGACGCCGGGACGGACGTGGACACGGGCGTGGCCACGGGCGTGGCCACGGGCGTCACCCCGGGGCAGGCACGCGGCGGCCGCCCGATGGCCCGACGCCGGTGCCCGCGGCCGTCCTGCGGCGGTCCCGGCGTCACTCGCCCGGCCGCAGCCCTGATTGCCCTCAGCGCCCGCCGGGAACCCGGAACTGCGTGCACCCCCGCATCGAGAACTACGCGCTCATCGGCGACGAACAGACCGCCGCCCTGGTCGGCATGGACGGTTCCGTCGACTGGCTCTGTCTGCCCCGCTTCGACTCCGGAGCCTGCTTCGCGCGCCTCCTCGGCGAGGAGGAGAACGGCCACTGGCGCATCGCCCCGTTGGGCGTGCAGGGGCCCTGCACGCGGCGCGCCTACCGGCCCGACACCCTCGTCCTGGACACCGAGTGGGAGACCGACGAGGGCGCGATCCGGGTCACCGACCTGATGCCCCAGCGCGACCAGGCTCCCGACGTCGTACGCATCGTCCAGGGGCTGCGCGGCCGGGTCACCGTCCGCAGCGTGCTGCGGCTGCGGTTCGACTACGGCTGGATCGTCCCGTGGATGCGCCGGGCCGACGGGCACCGGGTGGCGGTCGGCGGTCCCGACGCGGTCTGGTTCCGCAGCGAGCCGGAGGTGCACACCTGGGGCGAGGACTTCACCACGTACTCGGAGTTCACCGTCGCCGAGGGCGAGTCGGTCGCCTTCGTCCTGACCTGGCACCCCTCGCACGAGGCGCGGCCGCCGCTCGTCGACCCGTGGGAGGCGCTGCGGGTCAGCGTCGACGACTGGCGGGCGTGGTCCGCCCGCTGCCGCTACGACGGACCCCACCGGGACGTCGTCGTCCGCTCCCTGATCACTCTCAAGGCCCTGACGTACGTCCCCACCGGGGGCATCGTCGCCGCGCTCACCACCTCCCTGCCGGAGGAGATGGGCGGGGTCCGCAACTGGGACTACCGCTACTGCTGGCTGCGCGACTCGACCCTCACCCTCGGCGCGCTCCTCGCGGCCGGCTACCAGGACGAGGCCGAGGCCTGGCGCAACTGGCTGCTGCGCGCCGTCGCGGGCGATCCGGCGGACCTCCAGATCATGTACGGGCTGGCGGGCGAGCGCCGGCTGCCCGAGTGCGAGCTGCCCTGGCTGTCCGGCTACGGGGACTCCCGGCCGGTGCGCATCGGCAACGGGGCCGTGGACCAGCTCCAGCTGGACGTCTACGGCGAGGTCATGGACTCGCTGTCGCTGGCCCGGACCTCGGGCATGTCGCCCCGGCCGCACATGTGGTCCCTGCAGTGCGCGCTGATGAAGTGGCTCTGCGAGAACTGGCGGCAGCCGGACGAGGGCCTGTGGGAGGTGCGCGGCGGCCGGCGGCAGTTCGTGCACTCCAAGGTGATGGTGTGGGTGGCCGCCGACCGGGCCGTCCGCGCGCTGGAGGAGTACCCCGACCTGAGCGGTGACCTGACGGGCTGGCGGGCGCTGCGCGACGAGGTGCACCGCGAGGTGTGCGAGCGCGGCTACGACCCGGAACGGGGCACGTTCACCCAGTACTACGGCTCACGCGAACTGGACGCCTCGCTGCTGCTCATCCCGCGCGTCGGCTTCCTGCCGCCGGACGACCCGCGGGTGGTCGGGACCGTCGACGCGGTCCGTGCCGACCTCGGGCACGACGGACTGCTGCGCCGCTACAGCACGGACGGCGCCCCCGTCGACGGCCTGCCGGGCGACGAGGGCACCTTCCTGGCCTGCTCGTTCTGGCTCGCCGACGCCCTGCACATGACGGGCCGCACGCAGGAGGCGCGCGAACTGTTCGAACGGCTCGTGGGCCTGGCCAACGACGTGGGGCTGCTGGCCGAGGAGTACGACCCGACGACCGGCCGGCACCTCGGCAACTTCCCGCAGGCCTTCAGTCACATCGGCCTGGTGAACACCGCCCTCGCCCTGTACGGCGCCGGGGAGGCAGGATAGGGGGCATGGATCTTGGACTGAAGGATCGGGTGTACGTGGTCACCGGGGCGACGCGCGGCCTCGGCAACGCCGCGGCGCGCGAGCTCGTCGCGGACGGCGCGAAGGTCGTGCTCACCGGGCGGGACGAGCAGCGCGTCGCCGACGCCGCGGCCGAACTGGGGCCGAACGCCGTCGGTCTCGCCGTCGACAACGCCGATCCCGAGGCTGCGGCGCGGCTGATCGCGGCGGCGCGCGAGGCCTTCGGCGGGTTCGACGGCGTGCTGGTGAGCGTGGGCGGCCCGCCGCCCGGGTTCGTCGCGGACAACACGGACGAGCAGTGGCAGGCCGCGTTCGAGTCGGTGTTCCTCGGGGCGGTCCGGCTGGCGCGGGCGGCCGCCGCCGAGCTGGAGGCGGGCGGGGTCGTCGGGTTCGTGCTGTCGGGCTCGGTGCACGAGCCGATTCCCGGGCTGACGATCTCCAACGGCCTGCGGCCGGGACTGGCCGGGTTCGCGAAGTCGCTCTCGGACGAGCTGGGACCCCGGGGGATCCGGGTCGTGGGACTGCTGCCCGCCCGCATCGACACCGATCGGGTGCGGGAGCTGGACGGGCTGTCCGCCGACCCCGAGGCCACCCGGGCCGCGAACGAGTCCCGTATTCCGTTGCGTCGGTACGGGACCCCGGAGGAGTTCGGCCGGACGGCCGCGTTCCTGCTGTCGCCCGCGGCCTCCTACCTGACGGGGCTCATGGTGCCGGTCGACGGCGGGATGCGGCACGGGTTCTGACCGGGCACGGGCGCCGGACGCATCGCCGGCCCGGCCGCCCGGGCAGCTCACTCCTCCTCGGGCAGCCCGGTCGGCTCGCCCCTCCCCCGGCAGCCCGGGCCGCTCAACTGACCCGTTCGGCCTTGTGCTTGGCGCCCTTCATCCGCACCTCCGCGGGCAGGGCCGCCAGCGCGGCCGAGTCCCGCGCGTGGGTCAGGGCCTGCGCCGTCAGGTGGTCCAGCGCCGTCGCCGGATCCACGTGGGGCTCCAGCACCAGGCGGACCCGCGCCTCGGGCGCCTCCCTCCGGCCCCTGAGGGCCACATGGGCGTCGGCCACGCCGTCCAGCCGCTCCGCCTCGGCGGCGAGTACGCCTTCCAGGGCGCGGCCCCGCAGCAGCGCTCCCGCGCCGTCGCCCGTGTCGACGAGGAGCTCGCCGAGCCGGCGGCGGCGCAGGACGGCCGTCAGCCACCACAGGGTCAGCAGGACGAGGAGCGCGAGGATCGCGATCACCGTCGGCCACCACCAGGCCTCGGCGCGCCAGCGGGTGCGTTCGGCGGTGGTGAGCAGGACGTCGTGCGGGCCCTGGTGGAGCCACCAGGAGGGCGCGGAGGCGCCCAGGCCCACGGCCAGCACCGCACCGCCGACGGCGAGCAGCACCAGCCCGACGACTCCGACGAGCACACGGTTCACGGTCGCGAGCATCGTCCTCACCCCTTCTTCCCGGGTCGTCGCACATGGACCGAAAGGGTGAGCGGCCGGACCAGGCCCAGGCCGCGGATCGCGTCGGTGAGGACGGCGTCCAGGTCGGCGTGCACGTCGTCCAGGTCGCGGAAGTGGCAGAGTGCGCGGACGTCGGCCTTCCGGCGGCCCGTGCGCACCCGTACCGACTGGACGCCCGCGACCTCCATGGCCCGGTCGCGCAGCACCAGTCCGGCCGCGTCGCGATGGAGGCCCGCCCGTACGTCCGGACGGGTGCGGCGCATCGGCAGGACGTCCCTGAGGCCCGGCGTCACGGCCAGGAGGATCAGCCACAGGCCGAGGACCGCCGCGACCCCGGCGCCGACCAGCACCCAGATGTCGTCGAGGGGGCGCTCGGCGAGCTGCCGGGCGAGCCCGCTCCGCCAGGCCATGGCCGAGCGGTGGGCGCGTACGGCGGCCACGTCGTAGAGGAAGGCGGCCGCGACGACGAGCAGCGCCAGCGCCACGACGGCGGCCGGGACCCGGCGTGCCGACCAGAAGCGGTGGTCGGCGCGACCCGGCGGGCCGGGCCGGTCCTCTTGCGTGGGTTTGTCCAGAACGGGCAGTGTGCTGCCCTGCAAGCCTCCGGGCTCGCTCATCGCGCCCTCCCGTGCGCCGCGCCGTGGGCCGTCGTCAGGTGCAGCCGTTCCACCTGGACGGCGACCTCCGGAACCTCCATTCCCACCAACGCGCCTACCCGCTCGGTGACATGCCGACGCACACGGTGACAGCGTCCGCCGATATCGGTCGGGTAGTCGAGTTCGAGGTGCACCCGCACGTGCGCGGCGTCGTGGTGGACGACCACGGTGGCGTGCGGGCCGCTGACGTCGGGCGGCAGGGGACCGACCGCCTCGCGCGCGGCCTGGGAGGCGATCTTCGCCACCACCCGGTCGGCGATGCGCGTCGCGCCGCGCGCACCCGGGGGCACGGCGGACGAGCGCCCGTCGACGGCGGTGCCGTCCGCGTCCACGGAGGTCACCGGCGCCGGTCGTCGCGGCTGCGGAAGAAGTCGCCGAGTTCCAGGTCCCCTTCGAGGAACCGGCCGACGACGAACCCGATGGCGCCCAGCGCCGCCACCAGGAGGAAGGCCCCGAACCCGCCGAAATATCCGGCGAAGCCCAGCGCCATGCCGGCGATCATGCCGGCCAAGGCCATGCTCAAGGTGCACTCCCCTCGGCGGTCCGGTCACCCGGCCGTCTGCGTGTCACTGGATCCGGGGCTCCGGCTCCTCGTCCTCTTCGTCGGGCAGCTTGACGTCGCTCACCGCGATGTTGACCTCGACGACCTCCAGTCCGGTCATCCGCTCCACGGCCGCGATCACGTTCTCCCGCACGGCCTGCGCCACATCGGCGATGGCCACGCCGTAGTCGACGACGATCTCCAGGTCGAGCGCGGTCTGCACCTCGCCGACCTCGGCCTTCACGCCTCGGGACACCGACTTCGAGCCGCCGGGCACCCGGTCCCGCACGGCGCCGAAGGTGCGGCTGAGTCCGCTGCCCATCGCGTGGACGCCCAGGACGTCGCGTGCCGCGAGGCCCGCGATCTTCTCGACGACCCCGTCCGCGATGGTGGTGCGCCCGCGGGTCGCCGGATCACCGCCGCCGCGCTTGGTCGTCCTGCGGGTCCCCAGCGGCTCGGTGCCGCCGTCGGAGGTCTGCGTCCGGTGCTGCTCCGCTGCTGCCTCGGTCATCGCCGTACGTCCTTACGTCCGGTTCGTTCCTCGTACCTTCCCCCACGGTAAGCGCGGTTGCCCGACCGCGCGCCAGGGATGCGGCAGGCTGGAGGAATGACGGCGGACGGATGGACGAGCGTGGTACGGCAGCAGTTGGGTCTCGGCAGGCTGCTCCCCCTGGGCGGGCCGCGGGACGGCGCGTGGATCACCGAGGCGGCGGCCGAAGCGGTGCTGCGGCAGGCGGTGCGGGGTGTGGAGGGCGTGCGCATGGGCGCGCTGCGGATCGCGGTGGCTGACCCGAACGGGGTGTACGAGCCCGCCGTGCCGCCCCCGCCGAGCGGCCTGCCGCCCGGGCCTCTGCGGGTGACGGCGGACCTCGCCGCCGCCTCGGCCGAGCCGCTGCCTGCCCTGGCCTCGCGGCTGCGCGCGGCGCTGGCGGCGGCCGCGACGGACCGCCTCGGCCTGGTGGTGCAGGAGGTGGACCTGCGCGTGACGGCGCTGTGGGACGAGGAGCCGGAACCGGAGGCGGTCCGGCCCGTTCCCGAGCCGCCATCCGTCGGGACCACACAGCACGGTGACGAGGCACGCGTGGCGGTCGCCGCTCTGTCCGTGCCCGGGGTGACCCGGTTGACCGATGCCGTCGGCAGGGCGGTACGGATCGAGGATCGACCGCACACGACCGCCCTGCCGAACCGCCACGCCCGCGTGGAGATCGCGGTGAGCGCGCACCACCGGGCCCTCGATGTGGCCCGGGGGGTGCGCGGGGTGGTGTCGGAAGCGCTGAGTGATCACCCGACGGTGGCCGTGCTGGTCACGGCGGTGGAGTGACCGGGCCCGCGGGGGCTCGGCTCATTCGCCCATGCCGGCCAGGTCCCGCAGACGGCGGCCCTGCGCGGCGCGCTCGGCGGCGCGCTGCTCGTCGTAGGTGCGATCGCCGGCGCCGCGCAGCAGCGCCTTGGTCTCGATGACGGCCTCCCGGGGCGCGGCCAGGATCGCCGCGGCCAGCTCACGCGTCGCGCCGTCGAGGTCCTGGACGGGCACGGCGATGTTGGCGAGCCCGGAGCTCACCGCTTCCTCGGCGTGCACGAACCGGCCGGTCAGGCAGATCTCGGCGGCCCGGCCGTAGCCGACCAGGGAGACGAGAGGGTGGGTGCCCGTCAGGTCCGGCACCAGGCCGAGGCCGGTCTCCCGCATGGCGAACTGCACGTCGTCGGCGACGACGCGCAGGTCACAGGCGAGGGCCAGCTGGAAGCCCGCGCCGATGGCGTGACCCTGGACGGCGGCGATGGACACGAGGTCGTTGCGTCGCCACCAGGTGAAGCCCTCCTGGAATTCCGCGATGGCGGCGTCGAGTTCGGCGTCGCCGCTGCGTGCGAGATCGACGAAGGACGGCTCGCCCTCGATTCCCTCGGGCGTGAACATCTGCCGGTCGAGCCCCGCGGAGAAGGACTTGCCCTCGCCGCGCAGCACGACCACGCGGACGGAGCCCGGCACCAGCCGCCCGGCCTCGGCGAGCGCCCGCCACATGGCGGGGCTCTGCGCATTGCGCTTGGCCGGGTTGGCCAGCGTCACCGTGGCGAGCGCGTCGTCGACGGTGAGCCGTACGCCGTCCTTGTCGAGCAGGGGAACGCGTTCCTGGTCGGGCGTGGCCATGAGGAGCCTCCGATGAGTGCGGTCAGCTAGCGGTCAGCTAAGTGACTGCACAGTAACCACCCGGCCGGTCGGACGACCGACCGGGTGGCCACCATCGAAAACGGTGGGCCGCCCCGGGTCAGGACGAGGCGGCCTTCTTGCCTCGGGTCGCCCCGCCACGCCCACGCAGCGTGACGCCCGACTCGCTGAGCATCCGGTGGACAAAGCCATACGAGCGACCGGTTTCCTCGGCCAGCGCCCGGATGCTCGCACCGGAGTCGTACTTCTTCTTCAGGTCTGCCGCGAGCTTGTCGCGCGCGGCGCCGGTCACCCGGCTGCCCTTCTTCAGAGTCTCGGCCACCCGTGCCTCCTCATGGGAAGTGCGCTCTGGTCATCCTCATGATCACCCCTCCGGCGCGCGATGGCCACCCATTCGGCAAGGTCCGTGCGACAGGCTTTTGACGACAGGAGCACGCCCCCACAAGCGGAACATGTGATTCCACCCGGTGGTGTTCGTGGGACCGAACGGGTTGTTGCACGAAGTGGCAGGTCAGAGACGCGAGACGGCCGATCCCTTGTCGACAAAGGGATCGGCCGTGAAATCGATGTAGGACACACCTCGATACGAGGCGATCTCACACAGATGATGGATCACCGGTAGGCCGAATGATCCAGACGAATGATCCAACGCCGTGGATCACGCCCTTGGACCACGTTCCTGGATCACGCCGTGGATCACGCCGTCGATCACGTCCCGGACGACGCCGTGGATCAGGTGCGGGCGCACCCCGTGGAGCGCGCGTCCGGTCAGGCCAGGGCGACCAGGTCCGCGTAGTCGGCGCCCCACAGGTCCTCGACGCCGTCGGGCAGCAGGATGATCCGCTCGGGCTGGAGCGCCTCCACGGCGCCCTCGTCGTGCGTGACGAGGACGACCGCGCCCTTGTAGGTGCGCAGCGCGCCGAGGATCTCCTCGCGGCTGGCCGGGTCGAGGTTGTTGGTGGGCTCGTCGAGCAGCAGCACGTTGGCCGAGGAGACCACGAGGGTGGCGAGGGCCAGCCGGGTCTTCTCGCCGCCGGAGAGCACCCCGGCGGGCTTGTCGACGTCGTCGCCGGAGAACAGGAACGAGCCGAGGGTCTTGCGGACCTCGACCAGGTCCAGGTCGGGGGCGGCGGACCGCATGTTCTCCAGGACCGTGCGCTCCGGGTCGAGGGTCTCGTGCTCCTGCGCGTAGTAGCCGAGCTTGAGGCCGTGGCCGGCGACGACCTCGCCGGTGTCGGGCTGTTCGGCCCCGCCGAGCAGCCGCAGCAGGGTCGTCTTGCCGGCGCCGTTCAGGCCGAGGATGACGACGCGGGAGCCCTTGTCGATGGCCAGGTCGACGTCGGTGAAGATCTCCAGCGAGCCGTAGGACTTCGACAGGCCCTCGGCCATCAGGGGCGTCTTGCCGCAGGGCGCGGGCTCGGGGAAGCGGAGCTTGGCGACCTTGTCGGACTGCCGGACCGCCTCCAGGCCGGAGAGCAGCTTGTCGGCGCGGCGGGCCATGTTCTGCGCGGCGACCGTCTTGGTGGCCTTGGCGCGCATCTTGTCGGCCTGCGAGTGCAGGGCGGCGGCCTTCTTCTCGGCGTTCTGGCGCTCGCGCTTGCGGCGCTTCTCGTCGGACTCGCGCTGCTGCTGGTAGAGCCGCCAGCCCATGTTGTAGACGTCGATCTGGGAGCGGTTGGCGTCCAGGTAGAAGACCTTGTTGACGACCGTCTCGACCAGGTCGACGTCGTGGCTGATGACGATGAAGCCGCCGCGGTAGGTCTTGAGGTAGTCGCGCAGCCAGACGATCGAGTCGGCGTCGAGGTGGTTCGTGGGCTCGTCGAGGAGGAGCGTGTCCGCGTCCGAGAACAGGATGCGGGCGAGCTCGACCCGGCGCCGCTGACCGCCGGAGAGCGTGTGCAGGGGCTGGCCGAGCACCCGGTCGGGCAGGTTGAGCGCGGCGGCGATGGTGGCGGCCTCGGCCTCGGCGGAGTACCCGCCCTTGGTGAGGAACTCCGTCTCCTGGCGCTCGTACTGCCGCATCGCCTTGTCGCGGGTGGCGCCCGAGCCGTTCGCGATCCGCTGTTCGTTCTCGCGCATCTTGCGGATCAGGACGTCCAGGCCGCGCGCGGAGAGGATGCGGTCGCGGGCCAGCACGTCGAGGTCGCCGGTGCGGGGGTCCTGCGGGAGGTAGCCGACCTCGCCGGAGCGGGTGACCTGACCCGCGGCCGGGATGCCCTCACCGGCCAGGACCTTGGTCAGCGTGGTCTTTCCGGCGCCGTTGCGCCCGACCAGGCCGATCCGGTCGCCCTTGGCCACACGGAAGGAGGCGTTCTCGATGAGGATGCGGGCACCGGCGCGCAGCTCGATGCCGGAGGCGGAGATCACGGACAGACTCCAGAACGGGGGTCGTTGGCGGATGGACGGCCGAGGACGTTCCCGCCGTCTAATGCGCGAGGAGAATGGCCATGAGGGCCAGTCTAACGGGACCGTGCAAGCACTTTTTCTGGGTTCAGCTGTTCGATCTTCCCGCGCGCCCGCCGGATTCCGTTCCCGGGGGCGATGTCGGTGCCGGGTGCCAGACTGGGCGTCGGACGGCGGATCCGGCACCGATCACAAGGGAGTGATCTGCATGGCAGGCACGAACAGCGGGCGGCCCAGCATCTATCCGACCGTGCTGTACACGGACGCCAAGGCGGCGATCCGGCAGCTCACGGAGGCCCTGGGGTTCACGGAGCTGTCGGTCTACGAGGGCGAGGACGGCTCGGTCGTGCACGCCGAGCTGGTGCAGGGCAACGGCGCGGTGATGCTCGGCTCCAAGGGCCGCGGCGGGATCTTCGACACGGCGATGAAGGACGCGGGTCCGACCGGGGTGTACGTCGTGGTGGACGACGTCGACGCACACCACCGGCGGGCCGTGGAGCACGGCACCGAGATCCTGATGCCCCCGACGGACCAGGACTACGGCTCCCGGGACTACATGGCCCGCGACCTCGAGGGCAACCTCTGGAGCTTCGGCACGTACGCGCCCGAGATGCAGGGCTGAGAGCACCGCCGGGGCCGGCGCGGGGCCCGTGCGGATCCCGTGCCGGGCTCGTTCAGCTGCCTCCGGTGTGCACCTGGAAGGCGGCCCGGCGGACGGCCTTGGCCAGCGCCGGGTCGGGGTGCGCGGCGGCGAGCGCCACCAGCACCTGCACGGTGCGCGGGTGTCCGGCGGCGCGCACCTCGGTGAGCAGGGCGGGGACGGTCGGCTGCAGCGCGGACTCCAGGTGGCGTACGAGCATCGGCGCCTCCCCGTGGTCGGCGACGGCCGCGGCGGTGTCGACCCACAGCCAGGTGGCCTCCTGCCGGGTGAGCACCTCGTGGGCGTCCTCGGGGTCCACGCCGTCGTGCTCGGCGAGCCACAGCAGCGCGTACGGCCGCAGGGCGGGTTCGTCGACGACCGCGCGCACGTCGGGCTCGGCGGGGGCGCCGACGACGCGCAGCGCCTCGAAGGCGAGACCGCGCAGCAGGGCGTCGTCGCCGCGGGCGGCGAACAGCAGCTCGGCGACGGCGCTGCCGACGGTCCGGGCGGCGAGCCAGGCGCGGTACTCGGCGCGGGCCGCGTTGGGGCGGAGCTGGGCGCAGCCGCGGAGCATGGCCTCGGCGGACTGCTCGATGTTGCCGGCGGGGCTCTGCGCGGCGACGCAGATCTGCTCCAGCTTGACCCAGACCGCCCAGTTGCCCAGGGGCGTGAGGGTGGCCTGTCCGGCGCCGTAGGTGAGGGCGCCCACGGCGGCGAGGGCGTGCAGGGCCCAGTCGAGGAGGGGGGCGAGTTCGGCGTCCTGGGCGGGCTCCGCCGGGTCGGCGTCGGCGGAGAGGACCGGGGCGAGGGGGGTCGCGGGTTCCGAGCCGGCGCCGTAGGGCACCTCGCAGCGCTCGGTGCGCAGTTCGGTGACCCGCTGGCGCAGCAGGTCGAGGAGCTGCTCCACGGGGACGGGCCCGGCGGACAGCTGGAGGAAGGACAGCACCTGGGGCATGGCCGAGACGACCTCGGCGACGGCGGCGGGCTCCTGGTCCGCGGGCTCCGGGGAGGCGAGCGACCAGGCGTCGAACAGGGCGACCCAGCCGCGCAGGACGGCGCTGTCGTCACGGTTCCAGGCGCGCAGCCGCCAGCCGGGGCGGGCGCTGTCGCCGTGCACCTCGACCAGGCCGGCGAGCCGGGCGGTGTCCCAGTCGGCGCGGATCCGGTCCGTGGTCAGGCCCAGATCGCTGGCGGCCCGTTCGGCCGTCGCGTCGGAGAGGGTGGCCTTGCCGTCGGTCGTGGCGGCGTCTCGGCCGGGGCCGAGGGCGTTGTCGGCCCAGCGGGCGACGCGGGCCGCGGCGGCCAGTCCGGAGCGCGCCATTCTGGCCAGCTCCGCGGGCGCCGGGGTGCCCTCCGGCGGGCGGGGTGCGGGGCGGCGCGGGCGCCGCTCGTTCACAGCTGAGGGGGCGGCGGCCAGGGGTCGCGGGCGGACGAGTCGAAGCCTGGAGTCGCGCGGGATACGGGACGTCACGGGTGCAGTCTTCCGGTTGACGGTCCGAAAACCCAAACGGAATGTCACGGGCGGCTACGGGACTGGCCAAGGCACGGGGTTCGGCGAGGGCCGGAGAGGCGCCTTCAGGCCAGTGGTACGGGCTTAAACGGAACCGGCGGCACCGGTCCGGCCGCCCTGCCCGGCCGCCCTGCCCGGCCGCCTTGTCGGGGCAGCTCGTCGGGGGCCCCGACGGCTCGTTCCCGAGCGCCGTGACGGGGCGCCTCGACGGGGCGTGCCCGAGCGGGCCGCGTCGGCACCGGCTCACGAGTGCACCTGAGGGGCGCACGGCGGTCGAGCACCGCAGTCGTGCCCCCGCAGTCGAGCACCGCAGCGGGTCAACCCGAAAGGATCCCCTCGGACGGGTCACCCAGGACGGGTCACCCGGGGCGGATCACATCAGCGGGGTCAGGAAGCGGCGCAGGGCCTCCTCGTAGGCCTCGGGGTCGGGGTTCCACATGGCGCCGTGCGGGGCGTGCGGGACCGTGTGCAGGGAGACCAGCTCGGGGCGCAGGCGGGCGAGCCGGCGGGAGGCGCTCCAGGGGGCGACGGTGTCGTCGGGGCCGTGCAGGACGAGGGTCGGGACCCTCAGCCGGTCCGGATCGGTGATCGCGCCGCCGTGACCGCCGGGTCCGGCGTGCAGGCCGGTGCGCCCTTCGGCGGCGCGGACGGCGAGCGGCAGCAGCGCGCCCGGGGTGTGCCGGGCCGCGGCCAGGGCGCGCACCGTCGTCCGCCAGTCCAGGACCGGGGAGTCCAGTACCAGCCCGGAGACGAGATCGCGCAGCCCCGAGTCGGCGGCGGCCCGCAGGGCCATGGTCGCGCCGGTGGACCAGCCGAACAGGACGACGCGTTCGGCGCCGTAGCGCACGGCGTACCGCATCGCCGCGTCCAGGTCGCGCCACTCGGTCTCGCCGAGGTGGTTCAGGCCGTCCGGTGAGCGGGGCGCGCCGAGGTCGCCGCGATGGGCGAGGGCGAGGACGGGGAAGCGGCGGCGGTGCAGGAAGCCCATGAGGTTCAGGGCGTGTTCCCTGGTGGTGCCCAGCCCGTGCACGGCGATCACCCAGGTGCGGCGCGCGCCGGGCACGAACCAGGCGGGCAGGTTGCCCAGCTCGCCGGGGATGTCGATGTCGGCGTGGTCGAGGCCGAGGGCGCTGCCGGGGTTGCCGACATGGAGGTTGGGGGTGAGCCAGACCGCGTCGCCGGGGCTCAGGGTGCCGTGGGTGACCCGCTCCAGGCGGCGCACGACGGTGTCGGCGGAGTGCGGGGCGGTGGGCAGGACGGGGCCCACGACCGCGTGGGAGCCGTTGCCGGACAGGCCGTAGGTGCCGGGCCGCAGGGCTGCCAGGTCACGCGTGAGGGTGATCTGGCCGGCGGCCGTGCCGTGCACGGTGAGCCGGGGTTCGGTGGGCAGGGGACGGCCGGGCGGCGCCTTCAACGCGGCGTCGCTGGCCAGCCGGCCGGCGGCGACACTGACGGCGCCGGCGGCCAGGGCAGCGGTGACGGCGGCAGCCGTCGCTTTGACAGTGCGCACCCGTCCAGTGTCCTGGCCCGCCTTCGTCCCGGCCAGTGGTGGAGCCGGTCGGGTGACGGCGGGTCACTCCCGCTGCCCGTAGCCGCGCAGCCGCTCGCCCGCCTCCGCGACCTGTTCCGCCGTCAGGAGCGTGGGGTGCAGGCCGGGCACGGAGGACGCCGTCAGCCACAGGCGGCACATCCACTCCAGTTGGGCCGTCCGGTCGTAGGCCTGGTCGAGGGTGGCGCCGTGGGTGAGGGTGCCGTGGTTCTGCAGGAGGCAGCCGCTGCGGCCGGCGAGGGCGCGGAGCACGTTCTCGGCCAACTCCTCGGTGCCGTATGTCGCGTACGGGGCGACGCGGACGGGTCCGCCGAGCGCGCCCGCCATGTAGTGGACGAGCGGAAGCTCGGTGACGAGGGTCGAGACGGCGGTCGCGTGCACGGCGTGGGTGTGGACGATCGCCCCGGCGCCCGTGGTGCGGTAGACGGCCAGGTGCAGGGGCAGCTCGCTCGTCGGGCGCAGGGTGCCGAGCACCTGCCGGCCGGCCAGGTCGACGCCCGTGACGTCGTCCGGGGTGAGCCGCTCGTAGGGCACGCCCGACGGTGTGACCAGCACGGTGTCGCCGACCCGTACGGAGACGTTGCCCGAGGTGCCGACGACGAGTCCGTCGCTCACGGTGCGGCGGGCGGCCGTCACGAGGGCTTCCCAGGCGCGCGCCTCTTCGAGGACCGCGTGCCTCCCCCGCCGCTCCGCCACGTCCCGTACGCCGTCCCGGTGGCCCCGGGCGTCCCCCTGCTCGCGTCGCTGCTCAGCCATGCCGCGATCCTGCCAGGCGGCACCTGGGGCCGCCGCCGGGCCGTTCGGCGGCGCGTACCCGTCGCCCTGCCGACAGGGGCTCGGGCGAGGGGTGGGCCGCGGGAGCCGGCCGCGCTTTTCGTACACAATGGCGGCGGCCGGCGCGCCCACGGCCGGGCCCTGCCGCCCGCGCGCGGCCGCCGGCGCCGTCCCCGCGACAGGACTGCCTGTGCCGTCCCGGTGACAGAGGGCCGATGACACGGCCCGACCGGGACCCGGACGGGGCCCGGACGGTCCCGCGGATCACGCCCTGTGGGTCGCCCGTCACGGGCTGTCGGACGCCGGGACACCGCCGGTCGGACGGCCGACGGGGGCCTTCCGGCGGTACGCGGACAGCGGCTGCCCGCAGGGTGACCGGAATCTCATTCAGGGCTCCGGGACCCGGCCGCGCGGGCTCGCCGAGGACGGGCGACCGTACGGCGCTTGACCCCGGCGACGGCGCCGCGGCGGGAGACCGCCGCACCCCCCGTGCACAGACACCCGGATGCCCTTCTCAGTTCATCTTCCGTTCACCCGGATTGCTTACGGTCAACGCGCCAATGACTTCGAACGATTGCCTGGGTAAATGGAAAACTTCTCGCTGATCCTCGCGATTGTGGTCGTTACCGCACTCGCGTTCGATTTCACGAACGGTTTCCACGACACCGCCAACGCGATGGCCACCACCATCTCGACCGGTGCACTCAAGCCCAAGGTTGCGGTGGCCATGTCCGCCGCGCTGAACCTTGTGGGAGCTTTCCTCTCGGTGGAGGTCGCCAACACGATCTCCAAGGGTCTCGTCGACGAGACCGGCATCCGTCCCGAGGTCATCTTCGCCGCCCTGGTCGGCGCGATCCTCTGGAACCTGCTGACCTGGCTGGTGGGTCTGCCCTCCAGTTCCTCGCACGCCCTGATGGGCGGCCTCATCGGCGCCACCATCGCCTCGGCCGGCATGGGCGCGGTGCACGGTGACGCCCTGGTCACCAAGGTGCTGATCCCCGCGATCGCGGCGCCGATCGTCGCGGGCGTCGCGGCGATGCTCGCGACCCGGCTCTCCTACACCCTCGGCAAGAAGGCCGACGGCAAGGCGGCCGCCAAGGGCTACCGCGCGGGCCAGATCGCCTCGGCCGGCCTGGTCTCCCTCGCCCACGGCACCAACGACGCGCAGAAGACGATGGGCATCATCACCCTGGCCCTGGTGGCCGGCGGCGCCGTGGCCCCCGACTCCGACCCGCCCACCTGGGTCATCCTCTCCGCCGGCCTGGCCATCGCGCTCGGCACCTACCTCGGCGGCTGGCGCATCATCCGCACCATGGGCAAGGGCCTGACCGACCTCCAGCCGCAGCAGGGCTTCGCCGCCCAGACCAGCGCGGCCACGGTCATCCTGGCCTCCTCGCACCTCGGCTTCTCCCTCTCCACCACCCACTCGGTGTCCGGTGCGGTGATGGGCGCCGGGCTGGGCCGCAAGGGCGGAGTGGTCCGCTGGTCGACGGCGACCCGGATGTTCGTCGCGTGGGGCCTGACGCTCCCGGCCGCGGCCCTGGTGGGCGCGCTCGCCGAGTCCGTCACCGGCCTGGGCGACTGGGGCACGGCCCTCGTCGCGGTCTTCCTGATCGCCTCCAGCGCGGCCATCTGGAAGATCTCGCGGCGCGAGGTCGTCGACGCCTCGAACGTCAACGAGCCCGACGAGCCGGCCGGCGTCGTCACGACGGCGATCGCCGCCGTCACCCCGCCGCCCGCCGGCACCCTGGCCGAGGACCTTACGGACCTGACGGCCACGATCCCCGGCCCCACGGCAGAGCCCGCGACCCCCGCCGCTCCCCCGGCCGCGGCCGTCTGAGCCCGCGCACCCGGTACGAAGGAAGAGAACCAGCATGAAGATCGACTGGGCAGCCCTGGGCTCCGTCTTCGGCGTCAGCCTCGTGGTCACCGTAGGTCTCGTCGCCCTGTTCACCCTCGGCATCATGGGACTGTCGCGGCAGGAACGCGCGTCGGCGCAGGGCGGCTCGGCCACCCTCGCGGTGACCGGCGCGTACGCGTGCTTCGCGGCCTGTGCGGCCGCTGTGGCGTACGGGATCTCCCTGATCGTCGCCTGACGCACCATCCGAACACCCCTGGGGTGCGGGACGGATCACCGTCCCGCACCCTTCGGCGTTCACGGCCCCGCCGGCCGGCTCCGTGTGGGGTTCTGCACACTCCAGCCTCGCAGGTCAACAGCAAGTTGACGGCTCTTGCGGGCCGTGGTGGACTGCCCGAGCCATGTACGGCGGCAGAAGAGGAAGCCGGTGCGAATCCGGCGCGGTCCCGCCACTGTCACCGGGGTAGTAACCCCCGGGAGCCAGGAACTCTCGCCGCCGGTCTCGTCGAACCAGGGCGTGGACACCCTGAGTGAGGACATATCGCCATGCTCGCTCGGCCGTTGAGGTACCGCACCAGGACGTTGCCCGACCCCACGGCCGGCTGAGCCGATGCGTGCCGATCGCCTCTACGCGTACGGCGCCGCCACCGGCCTTCTGGGCGACCTGCTGCTCGGCGATCCCCGCCGGGGGCATCCCGTCGCCGCGTTCGGACGGGCCGCGGGCGCCGTCGAACGGCTGCTGTGGCGGGACCACCGGGGACGCGGAGCCCTGCACGCCGTCGTGTGCGCCGGCGGGGCCGTGGCCCTCGGAGCCGCCGCCGAGCGGGCCGTACGCCGTTCCCCCGCCGCCACCGTCGCTCTCGTCTCCGCCGCCACCTGGGCCGTGGTCGGGGGCAGTTCCCTGGTCCGGGAGGCCCGGACCATCGGTCGGGCGCTCGAAGCGGGGGACGTCGACGCCGCCCGGGAGCGGCTGCCGCATCTGTGCGGGCGGGACCCGCAGGCGCTGGACGCCGACGGGATCGCCCGGGCCGTCGTGGAGTCCGTCGCCGAGAACACCTCCGACGCCGTCGTGGGGGCGCTGGTGTGGGGCGCCGTGGGCGGAGTGCCGGGCCTGGTCGGGTTCCGGGCCGTCAACACCCTGGACGCCATGGTCGGTCACCGGTCGCCGCGGTATCTGCGCTACGGCTGGGCGGCCGCCCGTCTCGACGACGTCGCCGGATGGCCGGGAGCCCGGCTGACCGCCGTGCTCGCCGCCGTCGCGGGGGACGATCCCCGGGGCGCCGTGCGGGCCTGGCGGGCCGACGCGGACCGGCACCCGAGCCCCAACGCCGGGCCCGTGGAAGCGTCGTTCGCGGGCGCCCTCGGGGTGCGGCTGGGCGGAACCCTGTCGTACGGCGGGCGCGTGGAGCACCGGCCCGTGCTCAACGGCGCGGCCGGACGGCCCGTCGTCGCCCGGGACATCGAACGTGCCGCGCGGCTCTCGCGCCGCGTCGGGCTGCTCGCGCTCGGCGTCACCGTCACCGCGCGGTTCGCCGCCACGCACCTCCTCGCGGGGACGCGGAGAATCCACGGCCATCACAGCAATCACAGCAACCGGGGCAACCAGCCGAAGGGGCGTACGACATGAGCGGGGGTCTCCTCGTCGCCGGCACCACCTCCGACGCCGGCAAGAGCGTCGTCACGGCAGGGATCTGCCGGTGGCTGGTGCGGCAGGGGGTGAAGGTCGCGCCCTTCAAGGCGCAGAACATGTCCCTCAACTCGTTCGTGACGACGGAGGGCGCCGAGATCGGGCGGGCCCAGGCCATGCAGGCCCAGGCCTGCCGGGTGGAGCCGACCGCGCTCATGAACCCCGTGCTGCTCAAGCCGGGCGGGGAACAGAGCAGCCAGGTCGTCCTGCTGGGCAAGCCGGTGGGCGAGATGACCGCCCGCGGGTATCACGGAGGGCGGCAGCAGAAACTCCTCGGAACCGTTCTCGACTGCCTCGCCGAGTTGCGGGGCACGTATGACGCGGTGATCTGTGAGGGGGCGGGCAGTCCCGCCGAGATCAATCTGCGGCGGACCGACATCGTGAACATGGGGATCGCGCGGGGCGCGCGGCTGCCCGTGCTCGTCGTCGGCGACATCGACCGCGGGGGCGTCTTCGCCTCCTTCTTCGGCACCGTCGCGCTGCTCTCGCCGGAGGACCAGGAACTGGTCGCCGGGTTCCTGGTCAACAAGTTCCGGGGGGACGTCTCCCTGCTGGAGCCGGGCCTGGACATGCTGCACGGCCTCACCGGGCGGCGGACGTACGGCGTGCTGCCGTTCCGGCACGGGCTCGGCATCGACGAGGAGGACGGGCTGCGGGTCTCGCTGCGCGGGACCGTCCGGGAGTCGAACACCGCTCCGCCCGTCGGCGAGGACGTGCTGCGGATCGCCGTCTGCGCCGTCCCGCTCATGTCGAACTTCACGGACGTGGACGCGCTGGCCGCCGAACCCGGCGTCGTCGTGCGGTTCGTGGACCGGCCCGAGGAACTGGCCGACGCCGACCTGGTGGTGCTCCCCGGGACCCGGGGGACCGTGCGCGCCCTGGAGTGGCTGCGCGAGCGGGGGCTGGCCGACGCCGTCCTGCGCAGGGCGGCCGAGGGGCGGCCCGTCCTCGGCATCTGCGGTGGCTACCAGCTCCTCGGCGAGCACATCGAGGACGAGGTCGAGAGCCGGCTGGGACGGGTGGAGGGCCTCGGAGTCCTCCCGGTCCGGGTGCGGTTCGCCCGCGAGAAGACCCTCACCCGGCCGGTGGGGCAAGCCCTCGGCGAGCGGGTCGAGGGCTACGAGATCCATCACGGGGTCGCCGACGTCCAGGGGGGCGAGGCGTTCATCTCCGACGAGCACGGACACAGCCTGGACGGCTGCCGGGTCGGCCGGACCTGGGGCACGCACTGGCACGGCTCGCTGGAGTCGGACGGATTCCGGCGGGCCTTCCTGCGCGAGGTGGCGGCCGCCGCGGGCCGTCGCTTCGTGCCCGCCGCCGACACCTCGTTCGCCGGGCTGCGCGAGGAGCAGCTCGACCGGCTCGGCGACCTGATCGAACAGCACGCGGACACCGACGCGCTCTGGCGGCTCATCGAGTCGGGCGCGCCGCAAGGACTGCCTTTCATTCCACCGGGAGCGCCCGCATGAGCACAGTGTTGTTGTTGTCGACCGCCGACACGGATCTGCTGGCGGCCCGGGCCGCTTCCGGCGCCTCGTACCGGATCGGCAACCCGACCCGGGTGGACGTCGCCGGGGAACTCCCCGCGCTCCTCGACGGCGCAGACATCGCGGTCGTCCGGCTGCTCGGCGGCAAGCGGGCCTGGGAGGACGGCCTCGCCGCGCTCAAGGCGTCCGGCGTGCCGACCGTGCTGCTGGGCGGCGAAACCGTGCCCGACGCGGAGCTGATGGCCGAGTCGTCGGTGCCCGCCGGTGTGGTGGCGGAGGCGCTGCGGTATCTGGTCGAGGGCGGCCCGGCCAACCTGACCGAGCTGGCCCGGTTCCTCTCCGACACCGTGCTGCTGACCGGTGAGGGGTTCGTCGAGCCGCAGAAGATGCCCGAGTACGGCGTCCACGGCGAGCGTGCCTTCGTCGAGGGCCGGCCGACCATCGGGGTGCTCTTCTACCGGGCGCACGAACTGAGCGGCAACACCGCCTTCGTGGACACGCTGTGCGACGCCGTCGAGGCCCGCGGCGCCAACGCCCTCCCCGTGTACTGCGGTTCGCTGCGCGGCGCGGATCCGGGGCTGTACGAGATCCTCGCACGGACGGACACCCTCGTCGCCACGGTGCTCGCCGCCGGCGGCGCGCACGCCTCGCAGGCCTCGGCGGGCGGGGACGAGGAGGCCTGGGACGTCGGCGCGCTCGCCGACCTCGACGTCCCCGTGCTGCAGGGTCTGTGCCTCACCTCGTCGAAGAGCGCATGGGAGGCGTCCGACGCGGCGCTCTCCCCCATGGACGCGGCGATGCAGGTCGCCATCCCGGAGTTCGACGGGCGGATCATCACGGTCCCCTTCTCCTTCAAGGAGCAGGGCCCGGACGACGTGCCGGTGTACCTCGCCGACCCCGAGCGGGCCGGACGCGTCGCCGGGATCGCCGTGCGGCACGCCCGGCTCCGGCACAAGCCGAACAGCGAGAAGAAGCTGGCGCTCGTCTTCACCGCCTACCCGACCAAGCACTCCCGGGTCGGCAACGCGGTCGGTCTCGACACCCCCGCCTCGGCCGTCCGGGTCCTGGACGCGCTGCGGGACGCCGGGTACGGCGTGCAGGGACACCCGGACGACGGCGACGAGCTGATCCACCGGCTCATCAACGCCGGTGGCCACGACGTCGAATGGCTCACCGAGGAGCAGCTGGCCGCCGCGCCGGCCCGGGTCCCGCTGGCCGACTACCGGGAGTGGTTCGACCGGCTCGACCCCGGGCTGCGCGACGGCATGCTGGAGGCGTGGGGCGAGCCGCCGGGTTCGCTGTACGTCGACGGGGACGACATCGTGCTGGCCTCCCTGCAGTTCGGGAACGTCGTCGTGATGATCCAGCCGCCGCGCGGCTTCGGCGAGAACCCGATCGCGATCTACCACGACCCCGACATGCCGCCGTCGCACCACTACCTGGCGGCCTACCGGTGGCTGGAGAACAGCTTCGGCGCCGACGCCGTCGTGCACATGGGCAAGCACGGCACGATGGAGTGGCTGCCGGGCAAGGGGCTCGGGCTGAGCGGGGGCTGTGCCCCCGACGCCGTCCTCGGGGATCTGCCGCTCGTCTACCCGTTCATCGTCAACGACCCCGGCGAGGGCACCCAGGCCAAGCGGCGCGGCCACGCCACGGTCGTCGACCACCTCGTGCCGCCGATGGCGCGCGCCGACACCTACGGCGACCTGGCCAAGCTGGAGCAGCTGCTCGACGAGTACGCGCTCGTCTCCGACCTGGACCCGACGAAGGCGCCGGCCGTGCGCGCGCAGATCTGGACGCTGGTGAAGGCGGCCGAGCTGCACCACGACCTGCACGTCGACGACCAGCCGGACGACGACGCGTTCGACGAGTTCGTCATGCACATCGACGGCTATCTGTGCGAGATCAAGGACGTGCAGATCAGGGACGGGCTGCACATCCTCGGCGGCGGTCCGGTCGGCGAGGCGCGGGTGAACCTCGTGCTGGCCGTGCTGCGCGCCTCGCAGGTGTGGGGCGGGCAGGCGAACGCGCTGCCGGGTCTGCGGGCCGCGCTGGCCGCTCATTTCGGCCTGGTCGAGAAGGAGTTGCTCGCCGAGCCGGGCGCGCCGGTGAAGGTGCCGGTCGAGCTGACGGATCTCGTCGAGGGCCCCGCCCGCACCGGGGCCGACGCCGTCGATCTGCTGGAGCAGCTGTGCCGCCGGATCGCGGAGGGCGCGGAGGCGCGCGGGTGGGCCGTCGCCGGGAGCCGGGCGCTCGTCCGTGAGGTCCTGGGCACCGAACTCCCGGACGCGGTAGCGGTGCTGGAGTTCGCGTGCACGGAGGTCGTGCCGCGGCTGGAGCGGACCACCGACGAGATCGGGCACATCCTCAAGGCGCTGGACGGCGGTTACGTCCCGGCCGGGCCGTCGGGTTCTCCGACGCGCGGGCTGGTCAACGTCCTGCCGACCGGCCGGAACTTCTACTCGGTCGACCCCAAGGCGATCCCGTCCAGGCTGAGCTGGGAGGTCGGGCAGTCGCTCGCGGACTCCCTCGTGCAGCGGTACCTGCAGGACACGGGCGCGTACCCGAAGTCCGTCGGCCTGACGGTCTGGGGCACCTCCGCGATGCGTACGCAGGGCGACGACATCGCCGAGATCCTGGCGCTGCTGGGCTGCCGTCCGGTGTGGGACGACGCCTCGCGCCGGGTGACGGGCTTCGAGGTCGTGCCCCTGGACGAGCTGGGCCGGCCGCGCATCGACGTCACGGTCCGCATCTCCGGGTTCTTCCGGGACGCCTTCCCGCACGTGGTGGGGCTGATCGACGACGCGGTGCGGGCGGTGGCCGAGCTGGCCGAGCCCGCCGAGTCCAACTTCGTCCGCGCCCATGTGGACGAGGACACGGCCGCGCACGGCGACCGACGGCGCGCGACGGCCCGTGTCTTCGGCTCCAAGCCGGGGGCCTACGGGGCGGGACTGCTGCCGCTGATCGACGCCCGCAACTGGCGCTCGGACGCGGACCTCGCCGAGGTGTACGCCGTCTGGGGCGGGTACGCCTACGGGCGCGGGCTCGACGGTCGGGCGGCGCGCGGGGACATGGAGACGGCGTTCAAGCGGATCGCCGTCGCCGCCAAGAACGTGGACACGCGCGAGCACGACCTCGTCGACGCCGACGACTACTTCCAGTACCACGGCGGCATGGTGGCCATGGTGCGGCATCTGACGGGCGCCAACCCCGAGGCCTACGTGGGCGATTCGGCCGTCCCGGACCAGGTGCGGACGCGCACGCTCGGCGAGGAGACGCATCGCGTGTTCCGGGCCCGGGTGGTCAACCCGCGCTGGATGGCGGCCATGCGCCGGCACGGCTACAAGGGCGCCTTCGAGATGGCGGCGACCGTCGACTACCTCTTCGGGTACGACGCCACCGCCGGGGTCGTCGACGACTGGATGTACGAGAAACTCAGCGCCGAGTACGTCTTCGACGCGGAGAACCGGGACTTCATGCAGAAGTCCAACCCGTGGGCCCTGCGGGGCATCACCGAGCGGCTCCTCGAAGCCGCCGACCGCGGACTGTGGGCCGAGCCGGACGCCGACACGATCGAGCGGCTCCGCGCGACCTACCTGGAGCTGGAAGGCGACCTGGAGGGCGACGACAAGTGAGTACTCCTTTCCCGTTCACGGCCGTCGTCGGCCAGGACGACCTGCGGCTCGCGCTGCTGCTGAACGCCGTCTCGCCGGCGGTGGGCGGGGTGCTGGTCCGCGGGGAGAAGGGCACCGCCAAGTCCACGGCCGTGCGCGCCCTCGCGGCACTCATGCCCACCGTGGACGTGGTCTCCGGCTGCCGGTTCTCCTGCGACCCCGACTCCCCCGACCCCGCCTGCCCGGACGGGCCGCACGAGCCGGGGGCCTTCGAGACCCGGCCGGCCCGGATGGTCGAGCTGCCCGTCGGCGCCTCCGAGGACCGGCTGGTCGGCTCCCTCGACATCGAGCGGGCGCTCGCCGAGGGCGTCAAGGCCTTCGAGCCGGGGCTCCTCGCGGACGCGCACCGCGGGATCCTGTACGTGGACGAGGTCAACCTCCTCCACGACCACCTCGTGGACCTGCTGCTCGACGCGGCCGCGATGGGCGCCTCGTACGTGGAGCGCGAGGGTGTCTCCGTACGCCATGCCGCGCGGTTCCTGCTGGTGGGGACGATGAACCCCGAGGAGGGCGAGCTGCGGCCGCAGCTGCTCGACCGGTTCGGGCTGACGGTGGAGGTGGCCGCCTCGCGCGAGCCCGACCAGCGGGTGGAGGTCGTCCGGCGCAGGCTCGCCCACGACGACGATCCGGCCGCCTTCGCCGAGCGGTGGGCGGACGAGGAGAGCGCCGTGCGCGGGCGGATCGTGGCCGCGCGGAAGCTGCTGCCGTCGGTGCGGCTGGGCGACGGGGCGCTGCGGCAGATCGCGGCGACCTGCGCGGCCTTCGAGGTGGACGGCATGCGGGCCGACATCGTGATGGCGCGGACGGCCACCGCGCTGGCCGCCTGGGCCGGGCGCACGGACGTGCTCGCGGAGGACGTGCGGCAGGCGGCGCTGCTGGCGCTGCCGCACCGCCGGCGCCGCAACCCCTTCGACGCCCCGGGCATCGACGAGGACAAGCTCGACGAGACGCTGGAGGAGTTCGCCGGCCCGGACGACGAGGATCCCGACCCCGACCCGGACGGGCCCGGCGGCGACGGCGGCGGGGACGGCGGGCAGCCGCCGCGGTCCGACGGTGACGGCCCCCGGGGCGACGACGCCTCGGCCGGCCCCGGGACGGACGAGGACACGGCGGCCCCGGAGAGCGGCGAGGGCGGGGAGCCGCAGCCGGCCGGTTCCGGTGCCGGGGAGCAGTCCGCCGTGCGGGCCGCCGAGCCGTTCCGCACGAAGGTGCTGAGCGTGCCCGGGATCGGCGAGGGCGCCGCCGGACGGCGCTCGCGGGCGCGGACCGAGCACGGGCGCACGACGGGTGCGGTGCGGCCGCGGGGCACGCTGACCAAGCTGCACCTGGCCGCCACGGTGATGGCCGCCGCCCCGCACCAGCGGGAGCGGGGTCGCTCCGGGCGCGGGCTCGTCGTGCGCCGGGACGATCTGCGGCAGGCGACCCGGGAGGGGCGGGAGGGGAACCTCGTGCTCTTCGTCGTGGACGCCTCCGGGTCGATGGCGGCCCGGCAGCGGATGAGCGCGGTGAAGGGCGCCGTGCTGTCGCTGCTGCTCGACGCCTACCAGCGGCGCGACAAGGTGGGGCTCGTCAGCTTCCGCGGGACGGCGGCGGACCTCGCGCTGCCGCCCACCTCGTCGGTGGACGCCGCCGCCGTACGGCTGGAGTCGCTGCCGACCGGCGGGCGGACGCCGCTCGCCGCCGGGCTGCTCAGGGCGCACGACGTGCTGCGGGTCGAGCGGCTGCGGGATCCGGCCCGGCGGGCGCTGGTCGTCGTCGTGACGGACGGACGGGCCACCGGCGGCCCGGAGCCGGTCGCCCTCGCCGGGCGGGCGGCCCGGTTGTTCGCCGCCGGGGGGATCGCCTCGGTGGTCGTCGACTGCGAGTCGGGGCCGGTGCGGCTGGGGCTCGCGGGGCAGCTCGCGGGCGAGCTGGGGGGCACCGCCGTGACGCTGGACGAGTTGCGCGCGGACTCCATCGCCGGGCTGGTCAGGGATGTGCAGGGGACTTCGAGGAGGGCCGCGTAATGCCGCAGGGACAGCCGAGTGTGGTGCCGGACGACGGGCTGACCACGCGTCAGCGGCGCAACCGGCCGCTGGTCGTCGTGCACACGGGGGTCGGCAAGGGAAAGTCCACCGCCGCCTTCGGGCTCGCGCTGCGGGCGTGGAACCAGGGGTGGCCCATCGGGGTGTTCCAGTTCGTCAAGTCGGCGAAGTGGAAGGTCGGCGAGGAGAACGCGCTGCGCGTGCTGGGGGCGTCCGGTGAGGGCGGTTCCGTCGACTGGCACAAGATGGGCGAGGGGTGGTCCTGGGTCCAGCGGGACTCCCAGATGGACAACGAGGAGAAGGCCCGCGAGGGCTGGGAGCAGGTCAAGCGGGATCTCGCCGCCGAGACGTACAAGCTGTACGTGCTCGACGAGTTCGCGTATCCGATGCACTGGGGCTGGGTCGACACGGACGAGGTCGTCGACGTGCTGCGGCACCGGCCGGGCACCCAGCACGTCGTGATCACCGGGCGGAACGCGCCGGAGAAGCTCGTCGACGTCGCCGACCTGGTCACCGACATGTCCAAGGTCAAGCATCCGATGGACGCGGGCCAGAAGGGCCAGCGGGGCATCGAGTGGTGACGCCGTGCTGAATTCCCCGTCCTCCGTCCCCCGGCTGGTCGTCGCCGCGCCCTCCTCGGGCAGCGGCAAGACCACCGTCGCCACCGGGCTGATGGCCGCGCTCACCGCGCGGGGGCTCGCCGTGTCCCCGCACAAGGTCGGGCCGGACTACATCGACCCCGGCTACCACGCGCTCGCGACCGGGCGCACGGGACGCAACCTCGACGCGTACCTGTGCGGGCCCGCTCTGGTGGGGCCGCTGTTCGCGCACGGCGCGCGCGGGTGCGACATCGCCGTGGTCGAGGGCGTCATGGGGATGTTCGACGGGGCCGCCGGGGAGGGTGAGCTGGCGTCCACCGCCCAGGTGGCGAAGCTGCTGCGGGCGCCGGTCGTGCTCGTGGTGGACGCCTCGTCGCAGTCGCGGTCGGTGGCCGCGCTCGTGCACGGGTTCGCCTCCTGGGATCCGGAGGTGCGGACCGGGGGCGTGATCTTGAACAAGGTCGCGTCCGACCGGCACGAGGAACTGCTGCGGGACGCGCTCGACTCGGCCGGGGTGCCGGTGCTGGGGGTGCTGCGGCGGGTGGCTCAGGTGGAGACGCCGTCCCGGCATCTGGGGCTGGTGCCGGTCGCCGAGCGGCAGGCCGCCGCGGTCGACTCCGTCGCGGCCATGGCGGCGCAGGTTTCACGGGGGTGCGATCTGGAGGCGTTGGTCGCGCTGGCGCGTAGTGCGGGGGCGTTGTCCTGTGCGGCCTGGGACGCGGCCGAGGCGCTTGATTCCTCGCTCCGGCCACCCCTTCCCGTCCCGACCCCGGGGGCTGCGCCCCCAGACCCCCGCTCCCGGCCTGAACGGCCTGGTTCCCAAGCGCCGGACGGGCCGAGAAAGAGCGGCCCGGGCGGCAAGGTGCGGGTCGCCGTCGCGGGCGGGCCCGCGTTCACCTTCTCGTACGCCGAGCACGCGGAGTTGCTCGGCGCCGCCGGGGCCGAGGTCGTCGTGTTCGATCCGCTGCGCGACGAAGGGCTGCCGGAAGGGACCCGTGGGCTGGTCGTCGGGGGCGGGTTCCCCGAGGTGTACGCCGCCGAGCTGTCCGGGAACGAGGCGCTGCGCAAGGAGGTGGCCGCGCTCGCGGAGTCCGGCGCCCCGGTCGCCGCCGAGTGCGCCGGGCTGCTCTACCTGTGCCGGGAGCTGGACGGACGGCCCATGTGCGGGGTGCTCGACGCCACCGCGCGGATGAGCGAGCGGCTCACGCTCGGCTACCGGGACGCCGTGGCCGTGAGCGACAGCGTGCTGGCCGTGGCCGGGACGCGGATGCGCGGACACGAGTTCCACCGGACCGTCGTCGAGCCCGGCTCGGGGGCGGCTCCCGCCTGGGGCGTGCTGGCCCCGCGGCGGGTCGAAGGTTTTGTGGAGCGCGGTGTGCACGCGAGTTATCTGCACACGCACTGGGCGTCCGAGCCCGGTGTGGCCCGTCGGTTCGTGGAGAGGTGCCGGACGTCATGAGCAGCAGGCTGGTCGGAGTCGGGGTGGGCCCAGGGGATCCGGAGCTGGTGACCGTCAAGGGCGTCAACGCGCTGCGGGCCGCCGAGGTCGTCGTCGTGCCCGTGATGGACAGCGGGGAGCGCGGGCGGGCCGAGGCCACCGTGCTGCACTACGTGCCGGCGGAGAAGATCGTCCGGGTCGTCTTCGCGCTCAACGAGCGGACCGACCGGGCGCGGCGGGAGGCCGCCTGGGACGCCGCCGGGTCGCGGGTGGCCGAGCTGCTGCGCGAGCGCGGCGCCGTCGCCTTCGCGACCATCGGCGATCCCAACGTGTACTCCACGTTCACCTATCTCGCGCAGACCATCGTGGAGTCGGTGCCGGGCGTGGTGATCGAGACCGTCCCGGGGATCACCGCCATGCAGGACCTCGCGGCGCGGTCGGGCGCCGTGCTGACCGAGGGCACCGAGCCGCTGACGCTGGTGCCGGTGACCGCGGGTTCGGCCGTGCTGAAGGACGCGCTCGCCGGGCCGGGGACCGTGGTGGCCTACAAGTTCGGGCGGCAGGCGGCCGAGGTCGCCGAGGCGCTGCGGGAGACCGGGCGGATCGGGGACGCCGTGTGGGGGTCGGCGCTCGGTCTCGAGGAGGAGTCCATCCGGTCCGCCGGGGAGCTGGACGGCGAGCCGCTGCCGTATCTCTCCACGCTCATCGCGCCCGCGCCGCGCGACGGGGGCCGGGGCGGCAAGCTGTGAGCGCGTCCGCCGCCGGGTCACGAGGCCAGGCCCACCACCAGCCAGATGAAGGCCGCGCCCGCGACCGTGCACAGCACGGTCGAGCGGGCGGGGTGTTCGTGGTGCGCCTCCGGGAGGATCTCGGCGGCCGCCAGGTACAGCAGCGCGCCGCCGAAGAAGCCCAGATAGGCGCCGAGCAGCTGCTCGGGGATGGTGACGAAGGACGTCGAGGCCGCGCCCACGACCGGCGCCGCGGCGTCCGCGAACAGCATGGCCAGGGCCTTGCGGCGGTCGTTCCCGTACAGGCTCGTGATCGTGTAGGTGTTGAAGCCGTCCGCGAAGTCGTGGGCGATGACCGCCAGCGCGACGGCGATGCCCATGCCGCCGCCGACCTGGAAGGCCGCGCCGATCGCCACGCCGTCCATGGCGCTGTGGCCGACCATCGCCGCGGCCGCCGTCAGGCCGACCTCGGGGGCCCGGCCGTCGTGCTCCTCGGCGCCGTGCGCGGCCTGCCGCACCGCCAGCAGACGTTCCACCAGATGGGCCAGCAGGAAGCCCGCCACGAAGAGCAGCAGCGCGGCCGGGACGCCGAAGACCTCCGTGCCGGCCGCCTCCAGGGCCTCCGGCAGCAGATCCAGTCCGACGACGCCCAGCATCAGGCCGCCGGCCAGGCCCAGCACCAGATGGCGGCGGTCGGTCACGCGCTGTGCCGTCCAGCCGCCGGCCAGCGTCATGAGGAACGCGCCGAGCGCGACGAAGACCGCCATAGGCCCTTGCTATCCGATCAACCCCCGATCGCGCACATCCGCGCCACCCGCTGACGCCGTCATACACGCACAAAGCCCGCTATGAGAGGACCCGAACCCATGGCCGATGCCCCCACCGGCAAGGTGACCTTCGTCGGTGCCGGCCCCGGCGCCGCCGACCTGCTGACGTTCCGCGCCGCGCGTGCCATCGCCGACGCCGACGTCGTGATCTGGGCCGCGAGCCTGGTCCAGGCGGAGGTCCTCGAGCACGCGCGCGAGGGCGCGGAGATCCTCGACTCGGCGACCATGTCCCTGGAGGACGTCGTCACCGTGTACGAGCGGGCCCGCCGGGAGGGGCTGAGGGTCGCCCGCATCCACTCCGGCGACCCCGCCCTCTGGGGCGGTACGCAGGAGCAGCTCGACCGGTGCGAGGAGATCGGCGTCGAGACCGAGATCGTGCCCGGGGTGTCCTCCTTCTCGGCCGTCGCCGCGCTCGCCCGGCGCGAGCTGACGATCCCCGAGGTCGCGCAGTCGGTCGTCCTCACCCGGCTCGGCGGCGGCAAGACGCCGATGCCGCCCGGCGAGGAGGTCCGTGAGTTCGCCCGGCACGGCACGACCATGGCGATCTTCCTGTCGGCCGCGCGCAGCGGTCAGCTGGTGCGGGAGCTGCTGGAGGGCGGCTACCCGACCGCCACTCCGGTGGTCATCGCCTACCAGGCGACCTGGCCGGAGGAGCTGGTCGTGAGGTGCACGATCGAGACGCTGGAGGAGACGGTCAAGGAGCACAAGCTCTGGAAGCACACCCTGTTCCTGGTGGGCCCGGCCCTCGACGCGCGCGGCACCCGCTCGCACCTGTACCACCCCGGTCACTTCCACGGCTATCGCAAGGCCGACCCGGAGGCCCGCCGGGCCCTGCGGTCGCGGGGTGCCGGCACGTGAGCCGGCCGATCACCGTCGTCGGCACGGGGACGGGGACGGCGCCCGGCGGGGAGGTCCTCGCCGGCGCCGGGCTCGTGGTGGGCGGGCGGCGCCATCTGGAGGCCGCAAAGCTGCCCGCGTCCGTCGAGCGGATCGTGCTCGGGCCGCTCGCGCCGGCTCTCGACGCCATGGCGGAGTGCGTCGGCAAGGACCGGCGCGTGGTCGTGCTGGCCTCCGGCGACCCCGGGTTCTTCGGGATCGTGCGGGCGCTGGCCGAACGGTTCGGGGCGCACCGGCTGGACGTCCGGCCCGGGGTCTCCTCCGTGGCCACCGCCTTCGCGCGGCTCGGGCTGACCTGGGACGACGCCGTCGTCGTCAGCGCGCACGGGCGGGATCCGCGCACGGCCGTCAACGTCTGCCGGGCGCACCCGAAGGTGGCCGTCCTGACGGGACCGGGCGCCGGGCCCGCCGAGCTGGGCGCCGTGCTCGCGCGCAGCGCGCCGGAGCGGGTGCTCGTGGTGGCCTCCGCGCTGGGCGATCCGGCGGGCGAGCGCGTGGAGCGCGTCTCCCCCGCCGAGGCCGCGGAGCGCGACTGGGGCACGGCGGTGAGTGTCGTCCTGTGCCTGGACGAGGCGCGCGCGGGCGGTCCGGCGCGGACGCTGGCCGGGCCCGGGACGCGGCCCGCCGGGTGGGCGCTGGACGAGGGCGACTTCGCCCACCGCGACTCGATGATCACCAAGTTCGAGGTGCGGGCGCTGGCCCTGGCGCGGCTCGGGCCGCGCCCCGGCGACCTGGTCTGGGACGTGGGCTCCGGGTCGGGCTCCGTGGCCGTGGAGTGCGCGCGGCTCGGCGCCGCCGTCAGCGCCGTCGAGAAGGCGGCGGACGGGGTCGGGCGGATCCGCGCCAACGCCGCGGCGCACGGCGTCGACGTGCACGTGGTGCACGGCACGGCGCCCGGCGCGCTGGCCGGACTCGACGATCCCGACGCCGTGTTCGTCGGCGGTGGCGGGCGCGAGCTGCCCGACGTCGTGGGCGCGTGCGCCCGGCGGGCCCGGCGCGGCGTCGTCGTCTCGATGGCCGCGCTGGACCGGGTCCCGGCGGTGCGCGCCGCGCTCGGCGACGCGGGGTTCGACTGCGACGGCGTGCTGCTGCACTCCTCACGGCTCGCGCCGCTGCCGGGCGACGTGACCCGGCTGGCCGCGACCAATCCCGTTTTCCTGCTGTGGGGTGTCAGAAACGCCGTCGGCGCGCACCCTGTCCATCGAGAAGGAGTAGCCCTGTGATCGGCCTCATTTCCGCCACCGCGGCGGGGGCGGCGGCGCGCGACCGGCTGGCCGCGGCCTGGCCGGACCGCACCCGCGTGTACGACGGCCCGGTCGGGGACGCCGTGCGGCGGGCGTTCGCCGAGTGTGAGCAGCTCGTCTGCTTCCTGGCCACCGGGGCGGTCGTCCGGCTGGTCGCGCCCCTGCTGTCCGACAAGACGTCCGACCCGGGTGTGGTCTGCGTCGACGAGGCCGGGCGGTTCGCCGTCCCGGTGGTCGGCGGACACGCCGGCGGCGCGAACGAACTCGCGCTGGCCGTCGGGGAGTTGCTGGGTGCTCAGCCGGTGGTGACCACGGCGACGGACGCCGTCGGCATCCCCGGGCTCGACACGCTCGGCCTTCCCGTGGAGGGCGATGTGGCCGGCGTGACGCGGGCGCTGCTGGACGGCGAGCCGGTCGCGCTGGCCGCCGAGACGGCGTGGCCGCTGCCGCCGGTGCCGTTCGCCGCGCGGGGTTCGTACACCGTGCGGCTGACGGATCGCGCGGTCGAGCCCGCGCCCGGTGAGGTGCTGCTGCGGCCGCCGTCCCTCGTCGTCGGTGTCGGCGCGTCCCGGGGCGCCCCGGTGGACGAGGTGCTCGGCCTGGTCGAGGGCGGGCTGCGGGAGGCGGGGCTGTCCGTCCGCAGTCTCGCCGAGCTCGCCACCGTCGACGCCAAGGCGGACGAGCCGGGGATCGTCGAGGCCGCCCGGCGGCTCGGCGTGCCCGTGGTGACGTACTCCGCCGGGGAGCTGGCGGGCGTCGAGGTGCCGAACCCGTCCGACGCGCCGCTCGCCGCCGTCGGCACGCCGTCCGTGGCGGAGGCGGCGGCACTGATCGGCGGGGGTGAACTCCTGGTCCCCAAGCGGAAGTCGGCCGACGTGCCCGCGACGGCGACCTGCGCGGTCGTACGGCGGCCGGGGCGCGGACGGCTCGCGGTCGTCGGGCTCGGGCCCGGCGCGCGCGACCTGCTGACGCCGCGCGCCAGGGCGGAGCTGGAGCGGGCCGCGGTGCTCGTCGGCCTCGACCAGTACGTCGACCAGATCCGCGATCTGCTGCGGCCCGGCACCCGGATCCTGGAGTCGGGGCTCGGCGCCGAGGAGGAGCGGGCCCGGACGGCCGTCGAGGAGGCCCGGCGCGGGCAGGCCGTCGCGCTGATCGGCAGCGGCGACGCGGGCGTGTACGCGATGGCCTCCCCCGCGCTCGCCGAGGCGTCCGACGACATCGACGTCGTCGGGGTGCCGGGGGTGACCGCCGCTCTCGCGGCCGGCGCCCTCCTCGGCGCGCCGCTCGGCCACGACCATGTGTCGATCAGCCTGTCCGACCTGCACACGCCGTGGGAGGTCATCGAGCGACGGGTGCGCGCGGCGGCCGAGGCGGACCTCGTCGTCACCTTCTACAACCCCCGTTCCCGGGGCCGCGACTGGCAGCTCCCCAAAGCGCTGTCGATCCTCGCCGGGCACCGGGAGCCGACGACACCGGTGGGTGTCGTGCGCAACGCCTCGCGTCCCGACGGCAGCGCGCGGCTGACGACGCTCGAGGAACTCGACCCGGCGTGGGTCGACATGATGACGGTCGTGACGGTGGGCAACACGGCGACCCGGAACATCGCGGGGCGCATGGTGACGCCGCGCGGCTACCGCTGGCAGGAGAACCGCCCGGCCGGTTCCCGGGAGGACTCCGGGGAGGGCGCCCTGTGAACCGTGTGGTCCATCCGATCGAGCAGGAGTCCTACCGGCGGCTGCGCGCCCGCCTGGACACCTCGCACTTCGCGCCGCTGAGCCGGGCGGTGGTGGAGCGGGTCGTCCACTCCGCCGCCGATCTGGAGTACGCGAGCGATCTCGTCATGGACGAGGGCGAGTTGGCGACGGCGCACGCCGCGCTGCACGCCGGGGCTCCCGTCGTCGTGGACGTGGAGATGGTGGCGGCCGGGATCACCCGCCGCGACACCGTCTGCCGGCTCAGGGACGCCGAGTCCGGGCCGGGTCTCACCCGTTCGGCGCACGCGATACGACTCGCGTACGAGCAGGTCGGGCCGGGGGCCCTCTGGGTGATCGGCAACGCGCCGACCGCGCTGGAGGAACTGCTCACCCTGGACGCCGCCCCGGTGCTCGTCATCGGCCTGCCCGTCGGCTTCGTCGGGGCGGTCGAGTCGAAGGCCGCGCTCCGCGAGAGCGGGCTGCCCGCCGTCAGCAACATGTCCGAGAAGGGCGGCTCGGCGGTCGCCTCCGCCGCGCTCAACGCCCTGCTGTACCACCCTGTTCCACAGCCCGATCCGCAGTCCGAGGAGACATCGTGACCACCCCGCCGCCCGCCCTGCTCATCGCCGGCCATGGCACCCGGGACGAGGCCGGAGCCGAGGCGTTCCGTGACTTCGTACGGGAGCTGGGCCGCCGCCACCCCGAACTGCCCGTAGCGGGCGGTTTCATCGAGCTGTCCCCGCCGCCGCTGGGCGACGCCGTGACGGAACTGGTGGAACGCGGCGTACGGCGCTTCGCCGCCGTCCCGCTGATGCTGGTGTCCGCCGGGCACGCCAAGGGCGACATCCCCGCCGCGCTGTCCCGTGAGAAGGAGCGCCACCCGGGGATCTCGTACACGTACGGGCGTCCGCTGGGCCCGCACCCGGCGCTGCTGAACGTGCTGGAGCGGCGGCTCGACGAGGCGCTGGGCACCGCGGGGCGCACCCCCGAGGACCTGGCCGACGTGACCGTGCTGCTGGTCGGCCGCGGGTCGACGGACCCGGACGCCAACGCCGAGGTGTACAAGGCGGCGCGGCTGCTGTGGGAGGGCCGCGGGTACGCGGGCGTGGAGACCGCGTTCGTGTCGCTGGCCGCGCCGGACGTGCCGAGCGGGCTCGACCGGTGCGTGCGGCTGGGGGCGAAGCGGATCGTCGTGCTCCCCTACTTCCTGTTCACGGGGATCCTGCCGGAGCGGGTACGGCACCAGACCGAGGGCTGGGCGGCCGCGCATCCGGAGGTCGACGTGCGGTCGGCGGACGTCATCGGTCCCGAGCCGGAACTGCTCGACCTGGTGATGGAGCGGTACGCGGAGGCCGTCAAGGGCGACCTGCGGATGAACTGCGACTCGTGCGTGTACCGGATCGCGCTGCCGGGCTTCGAGGACAAGGTGGGGGCGCCGCAGCAGCCGCACTTCCACCCGGACGACGAGGGCCACCACCACGACGGCCACCACCATCACGGCCACGCGCACTCCCATGCGCACTGAGGGACCCGACGGGCTCGCCGAGGGCCGCGCCGGCGGCCACGACCTGCGCCACCACGGGGACGCCGAGGTGCGCGACGACGGTTCGGCCCTCGTCGACCTCGCGGTGAACGTCCGCGCGGACACGCCTCCGCGCTGGCTGCGGGAGCGGGTCGCCGCGTCCCTGGGCGACCTGGCGGCCTACCCGGACGGGCGGGCCGCCCGGGCGGCGGTCGCGGCCCGGCACGGGCTGCCCGTCGAGCGGGTCCTGCTGACGGCGGGCGCGGCGGAGGCGTTCGTCCTGCTGGCGCGGGCCCTGAAGGTGCGGCGGCCCGTCGTCGTGCACCCGCAGTTCACCGAGCCGGAGGCGGCGCTGCGGGACGCCGGGCACAGCGTGGACCGGGTGGTGCTGCGCGCGGGGGACGGCTTCCGGCTGGATCCGGCGGCCGTCCCGGAGACGGCCGACCTGGTGGTCGTCGGCAATCCGACGAACCCCACGTCGGTGCTGCACCCCGCGGAGACGATCCGGCGGCTGGCCCGGCCCGGACGGACCCTGGTGGTCGACGAGGCGTTCATGGACGCGGTGCCGGGCGAGCGGGAGGCTCTCGCCGGACGCACGGACGTGCCCGGCCTGGTGGTGCTGCGCAGCCTGACCAAGACCTGGGGGCTGGCCGGGCTGCGGATCGGCTACGTGCTCGCCGCGCCGGAGACCGTCGCCGACCTGGAGCGGGCGCAGCCGCTGTGGCCGGTGTCGACGCCGGCGCTGGTGGCGGCGGAGGCGTGCATGGGGGCACAGGCCCTGGCGGAGGCCGCCCACGCCGCCCACCGCGTCGCCGCGGACCGGGCGCATCTCGTGGCCGGTCTGGAGGAGTTCGCCGCCGACGGGGTACGGGTCGTGGGGCCCGCGGAGGGGCCGTTCGTGCTGGTGCGGCTGCCCCGGGCCGACGCCGTCCGCCGCCGGCTGCGCGCCCTGGGCTTCGCGGTCCGGCGCGGGGACACCTTCCCGGGGCTGGACGAGGAGTGGCTGCGGCTGGCGGTACGGAACCGGGCGACGGTGAACCGTTTCCTCCAGGCGCTGGACCAGGCGCTGGCCCTGACCAGGGCATGAGGGCGGGGTACGGATCCGGGCGGGACGTCCCGGATCCGTACCCCGCGCTCGATCCGGTCAGCCGCGGCGGCGCGCCAGTGCCACCGCTCCCCCGCCCGCCGCCAGCAGCGCCACGGCGCCGCCCGCGATGTACGGGGTCGTCGCACTGCCGCCGGTCTGTGCCAGGTCGGCCCGAGCGGGCGCGCCCTGGGCCTTGACGTCACCGGCCGGGGCGGCGCTCGGCCCGGCGGCCTGCTCCTTCCCCTGCTCCTGCGCCTCGCCCTGCTCCTCGCCCGGCCCCTGAGCCTCGCCCTGGTCCCGGTCCTCGCCCCGTTCCGCCGCGGCGGGGGTTTCGCAGGTGGCCTTCGCGAGGGTCAGGGTGCCGGTCACCTCGGCGACGTTGAGGCTCAACGGGTTGACGGAGACGGTGAGTTCGAGGGCGGTGGCGGCCGCCGTGCGGGAGGTGGTCTCGCGCTTGGACAGGTCGAGCCGGACCTCGCCCACACCCGGCACCTTCACGTCCGTCGGGCCGCCGGTGCTGACCGACACCCTCTTGCCCAGGACCGTGACCGAGCCGAGCAGGTTGGAGACGGCGACCGGCGTCCTGCCGGCCTCGCAGGTCGCCCTGGAGGTGACCGTGCCGACCTCGATGAGGGAGAGCAGGGGGAGGCCGGGGACGTGCAGCCTGGCGTGGGCGAGGCGGGTGGAGGCCTCGGCCCTGGTGCCTTCGACGGTCGCCTTCGCCTCGGCGACGTCCGCGCGCAGGACGTTGAAGGGTTTTCCGCCGTCGACGCCGTTCAGTTCGGCGGACAGCGCGGTCTTCTCGGCGCTGTGCGGAGCCTGTACCTCGTTGAGGGAGACGGCGAGCGGGATGTCGACGGTCTTGTCGAGCAGGGCCACGTCGAGGCCGGTGCGCAGGACGGACGCGCTCGCCCGGCCCTGGCCGGACGTCGCGTGAGCGGTGCCGCCCGCCAGGACCGCGGGACCTGCGGCCAGGGCCGTGACCGCGACGACGGTGGCGGCGCGACGGACGCGTGCGGGCAGCGGGAAGATGTTGCCGTTCAAGGGTGGGACCCCCAGAAGAGAAATGCTTCGGGACCCCGCAAGAATTGCGTACGAGGGGTGAACGGTCAGCGAGGTGACGCCAGTTCACTCCAACGTGAGTTCTCCGCGCATGTCTTCGAATCCACCGGCACGCACGTTCCCCACCACCCCCCGCGGCCCGGCGCTCTCAGCTCACCACGGCGCCGTTCAGTACCACCCGGCGCGGCGCCGCGAGCACCCGTACGTCCGCGCGCGGGTCCGTCTCGTAGACCACCAGGTCCGCCGGAGCGCCCTCGACCAGACCGGGGCGTCCGAGCCATTCCCGCGCTCCCCAGGTCGTCGCCGAGAGCGCCGCCAGCGGGGGGATGCCCGCCGTCACCAGCTCCGCGACCTCCGCGGCCACCAGTCCGTGCGGCAGCGTGCCGCCGGCGTCCGTTCCGACGAAGACCGGGATGCCGGCGTCGTAGGCGGAGCGGACGGTGTCGTAGCGGCGGGCGTGGAGCCGGCGCATATGGGCCGACCAGCGCGGGAACCTGGCCTCGCCGCCGACGGCGAGGTCCGGGAAGGTGGCGATGTTGACGAGGGTCGGCACGATCGCCACGCCGCGTGACGCGAACAGCGGGATCAGCTCGTCGGTCAGGCCCGTCGCGTGCTCGACGCAGTCGATGCCCGACTCGACCAGGTCGCGCAGCGAGTTCTCGGCGAAGCAGTGCGCGGTGACCCGGGCGCCCAGGCGGTGGGCCTCCGCGATGGCCGCCCCGGCCGCCTCTCGCGGCCAGCTGGGGGCCAGGTCGCCCACCTCGCGGTCGATCCAGTCACCGACCAGCTTGACCCAGCCGTCGCCGCGCCGGGCTTCCCGCGCGACGTACGCGACCAGGTCGCCGGGCTCGATCTCGTGCGCGTAGCCGCGGATGTAGCGGCGGGTGCGGGCGATGTGCCGGCCCGCCCGGATGATCTTCGGGAGGTCCGCGCGGTCGTCGACCCAGCGGGTGTCCGAGGGCGAACCCGCGTCGCGGATCAGCAGGGCGCCCGCCTCGCGGTCGGTCAGCGCCTGCTTCTCGGCGACGTCCGCGTCGACGGGGCCGTGCGCGCCCAGACCCACATGGCAGTGGGCGTCGACCAGGCCGGGCAGCGCCCAGCCCTCGACCGTCCGCACGTCGCGGGCGCCGACGGGACGCTCGTAGGAGATCCGGCCGTCGACGACCCACAGCCCGTCTCGGACATCGTCGGGCCCGGCAAGGACCCGGCCCTTCACGTGCAGCACCGAGTGATCGCTCATGCACCGCACCTTAGTGACCGCCTAGTCGGCCTTGCCCACCTGGTCGGAGGTCTCCTCCTCGACCTGGGCCATCGCCGGGTCGAGGAGGCGGGAGAGGAAGTGGCGGGTGCGCTCGTGGCCGGGGTTGCCGATGACCTGGGCCGGGGCGCCGTCCTCCACGATCACCCCGCCGTCCATGAAGACCACCCGGTCGGCGACCTCGCGGGCGAAGGTCATCTCATGGGTGACGACCATCATCGTCATGCCCTCGTCGGCGAGCATCCGCATGACCGCGAGGACGTCGCCGACCAGTTCCGGGTCGAGGGCCGAGGTCGGCTCGTCGAAGAGCATCACCTCGGGGCCCATGGCCAGCGCGCGGGCGATCGCGACGCGCTGCTGCTGGCCGCCGGAGAGGGAGGCGGGGTAGGCGTCCGCCTTCTCCGACAGGCCCACCCGCTCCAGGTTCTCCGCGGCCACCTTCGCCGCCTCCGCCTTGCCGCGCCGCAGCACCCGGCGCTGCGGCAGCGTGAGGTTCTCGGTCACCGACAGGTGCGGAAAGAGGTTGAACTGCTGGAAGACCATCCCGATACGGCGGCGCACGGCGTCGATGTCGACGTCGGGGTCGGTGAGCTCGGTGCCGCCGACGAGGACCTGGCCCTTGGTGGGCTCCTCCAGCAGGTTCACGCAGCGCAGCAGCGTCGACTTGCCGGAGCCGGACGGGCCGATCACACAGACGACCTCACCCTGGCCGATCTCCAGGTCGATGCCGCGCAGCACCTCGTTGGCGCCGAACGACTTGTGCAGGTCGCGGACCTCGATCTCGGGTCGGCTCATTTCACGGCCTCCTGGGCCTTGGCCTCCATGCGCCGCACGACGAAGCCGAGCGGGATGGTCACCAGCAGGTAGCACAGGCCGGCGACCAGGATCGGCGTGGAGTTGGCGGTCGTGCTGGCCAGGTCACGGCCGTACTTGGACAGTTCGCGCTCCTCCAGCGTCACCCCGAGGAGCAGCACCAGGGAGGAGTCCTTGAAGAGCATGATCAGCTCGTTGGTGAGCGGCGGGAGGATGATCCGGAACGCCTGCGGGATGATCACCGAGATCATCGCGCGGCCGGGCGAGAAGCCCAGCGACCGGGCCGCCTCCAGCTGGCCCTTGGGCACGGCCTGGATGCCCGCCCGGAAGGTCTCCGCCATGTACGCGGCGCCGATGAGGCCGAGCCCGAGTGCCGCCTTGCCGTAGGTGCCGCCGACGATCTCCGTGCCGGGGAAGGCCAGCGGCACGGCCACGCCGATGAACACGAAGATCAGCAGGGCGGGCAGGCCGCGGAAGATCTCGATGTAGACGCCGGCGAGCCAGCGGTACGGGCCCACGGACGACAGCCGCATCAGGGCGATGACCAGACCGAGCACCAGGCCCAGGACGAAGCCGGACACCGTGTACAGGACGGTGTTCTTCAGCGCCAGCGTGATGACGTCGGGGAACATCTCCTTCGCGATGTCCCACTGGGCGAACTGGTTCTTCAGCCGGCCCCAGTCCGCCGTGACCGCGAAGACGATCACGGCGGCGACGAAGACGACGTACTGCGCGCCGCGCGAGAGGCTGCGCTTCTGCCGCCGGGTCAGGCCCTTCTTCTTCGGTTGGAGTCGTACGTCGCTGTCGGCCATGGGGTCAGGAGGCCGAGGCGGCGGCCGACGGGGACGCGGCCGACTCGTCGTACGGACCGATCCACTTCTCGTAGAGCTTCTTGTAGGTGCCGTCGGCCTTGGCGTCCGCCAGCGCCTTGTTGATCGCGGCGACCAGCTTCGTGTTGCCCTTCTTCACCGTGAAGCCGTACTGCTCACCGGTGTTGAGGTTGTCGACGACCTTGAAGGCGTCGGCGTTGGCCTTGTCCTTCAGCCAGCCCTGGACGACCGGGAAGTCGATGATGACGGCCTTGACCTGGCCGGTGCGCAGACCGTTGAGGACGGCGTCCGAGGACTCGAAGGAGACCGGGTCGAGGCCCTGCTTCTTGGCGTAGTCCTCACCCGTGGTCTGCGCCTGGGCGCCGAGCTTGACGCCCTTGGCCTTCACGTCGGCGAGCGAGGTGACGCCCGCGCCCTTGTCGACCAGCACGGCCTGGGTGGCCTCGAAGTAGGGGTCGGAGAAGTCGACGTTCTTCTTGCGCTCGTCGGTGATGGTCATGCCGGCCGCGGCCAGGTCGCACTCGCCGGAGTTCAGGAAGGCGCCGGTCTTGAAGTTCTCGAACGGCGTGTCGAGGATCTCCTGCTTCACGCCCAGGTTCTTGGCGGCCAGGTCGATCAGGGACACGTCGAAGCCCTGCACCTTGCCGTCGATCTCCGACTGGAAGGGCGGGTACGGCAGGTGGGTGCAGGTGGTGAGCTGGCCCGCCTTGACGAGCTCGACCCCGCCGGCGGCGGTCTTGGAGGCGCTGCCACCGTCGTCGGTGGAGGTGCAGGCGGCGACGAGCATCAGCCCGGCCGCCACGGTGGTGGCGGCCAGGACGCGGGTCCGGCGGCCGGGGAGGGTGTTCACGGCGGGCCTTCCTGTAAGGGAACTATGGGTTCCGATTATAAGGAGAAGTTTGAGGCTCTCAAATCAAACCGATGGTTACCGAGCCGTGCGACCTACGAAAGTGACCGGTGGGGAAGGCGGAAGGGGTGGGGGGCGTGCCGGTTAGTCTCGTCACCTCTACCCAGTGAGTGAAGAGAGCACCGCCGTGACACACCCGTTCCTGGATCTTGCCCCGCTGACCGCCGCGCGTTTCGCCTCGATCGAGGACCGGGTGGCGCGGCTGCTGGACACCCGGCAGGACGTCGTGATCATGCAGGGCGAGGCGCTGCTGCCGCTGGAAGGCGCGATCCGCGGTACGGCCGGTCCGGGCACCGTCGCGCTGAACGTGATCACCGGTCCGTACGGGCAGACCTTCGGGGACTGGCTGCGGGACTGCGGCGCGACGGTGATCGATCTGGCGGTGCCCTTCCACACGGCGGTGACGGCCGCACAGATCCGGCAGGCCTTCGCCGAGCACCCCGGTATCGACTTCGTGTCGCTGGTGCACGCGGAGGCGGCGACCGGCAACACCAACCCGGTCGCGGAGATCGGCGAGGTGGTGCGGGAGCACGGCGCGCTGTTCTACCTGGACGCGGTCGCCTCGATCGGCGCGGAGCCGGTGCTGCCGGACGCCTGGGGCGTGGACCTGTGCGTGATCGGCGCGCAGAAGGCGATGGGCGGCCCGGCGGGCGTGTCGGCGGTGTCGGTGAGCCGGCGGGCGTGGGCGCGGATGGCCGCGAACCCCAGGGCGCCGCGCCGCTCGTACCTGTCCCTGCTGGACTGGAAGGAGCGGTGGGTCGACGGCGGCCGCAAGGCGCTGCTGCACGCGCCGGCGCAGCTGGAGATGCTGGCACTGGAGGCCTGCGTCGAGCGGATCGAGGCGGAGCGGCCGGAGACGGTGATGGCCCGGCACGCGTCGGCCGCCGCCGCGACGCGCGCGGGTGCGCTCGCGCTGGGCGGCGGGCTGGAGCCGTATGTGCGCGAGGCCGCCGAGGCGGCGCCCGTCGCCACGACGCTGCGGACGCCGTCGGGGGTGGTGGCGTCGGAGCTGGTGGCCCGGGCGCTGGCGAGCGACCCCGCGCTGCCGCTGGCCGCGGGCGGGGGCGCGCTGGCCACGGAGATGATCCGGGTCAACCACTACGGGGGCGACGCGACCGTCGGCGTGGTGCAGGGCTGCCTGGCGGCGCTGGGCGCCGCGCTGGCGGAGAAGGGGCTGCACGTCGACCTGGAAGGGGCCCGGCGGGCCGCCGAGGCCGCCTGGCGCTAGGCGGCGGGACGGCGGCCGGGCCGCCGGGCGGACCGGGACGAACGGCATCCGCCCGCCGGCGCCGCCTGCGATGCTGTCCCGCATGGGTACCGACACTCCCCTCACACTCCCCGACGGCCGCCCCGTCCCCCTGCTGACCGGTGACGAACTCCCCATGCTGGAGAGCTGGCTGGAGTTCCACCGGGCCACGCTGGAGTTGAAGTGCGCGGGTCTGGACGACGAGCAGCTGCGGCAACCGGCGGCCGAGCCCTCGGAGTTGACCCTCCTCGGCCTCGTCCAGCACCTCGCCGAGGTCGAACGCAACTGGTTCCAGCGGGCGTTCGCCGGACTCGACGTGCCGCCCGTCTTCGAGGAGGGGACCGGGTACGCCCTCGCCGCCGGGCGCGGTCTCGACGAGGCGCTGGCCGTCTGGCGGCGCGAGATCGCGCGCGGGCGTGAGCTGATCGCCGGGTGTCCGCCGGAGGCCACGGGGCGGATCACCGGCGGGCCGATGGCCGGGCTCGAGGTCAGCCTGCGCTGGGTGCTGATCCACATGATCGAGGAGTACGCCCGGCACAACGGCCACGCGGACCTTCTCCGCGAGCGTATCGACGGCGTCACCGGAACCTGAATTCACGATGATTAGCGAATCGGCGCCGAACCTTTTACCAGCCCCTTATTCGCTTCTTTTCTCCTGCTTTCTCGGCTTCCTTCACGACGATAGCTTTCCTGAGTTCTTCTGCCCGGATTCCCGGCACCTAAACGCGGGGGATTTCGAGCAGGTTTCACGTGCGTGACGCATTGCACAAGCGAGGTGATATGCACCTTTTGCGCGGTGCAAAAGCGGACGAAACACCCTCTCGTATCGCCAGCATCACGGAATCACCACGGCCCCTCCATGCGTTATTGAATTTCCCTGGGTAAGTTTTCTCCGCATGACTGCCGTACAAGCAGACCTACGTATCGACCGCCCGTCCGTGGAGGACGGCGCAGCGCTCTGGCGTCTCGCGAAGGATTCCGGAACGCTCGACCTGAACTCGTCCTACAGCTATCTGCTGTGGTGTCGTGACTTCGCCGCCACCTCGGCGGTGGCCCGCGCGGAGGGCGGCGAGCCGGTCGGTTTCGTCACCGGGTACGTACGGCCGGAGGACCCGCGCACCCTGCTCGTCTGGCAGGTGGCCGTCGACGCCGCGCAGCGGGGCCGCGGCCTCGCCGCCGCCCTGCTGGACGGGCTGACCGCGCGGGTCGCCGCCGAGCGCCCGCTCACCGCCGTGGAGACCACGATCACGCCGGGCAACACCGCCTCCGAGCGGCTGTTCACCTCGTACGCCGCACGGCACGGGGCGACGGTCACCCGTGAGGTGCTGTTCGACACCGGTCAGTTCCCCGACGGTCCGCACGACCCCGAGGTGCTGTACCGGATCGGCCCCCTCGCCTTCTGACCCGCCCGCCCCGCCTTCGCCCGCCTCTCCTTCCGACCCCCACTCCGAGGAGCGTTTCGTCGTGACCATCACCCAGCCCGACCTCAGCGTGTTCGAGACCCTCGAGTCCGAGGTGCGCAGCTACTGCCGCGGCTGGCCCGCCGTCTTCGACCGCGCGCAGGGCAGCCGGATGTACGACGAGGACGGTCACCGCTACCTGGACTTCTTCGCCGGCGCCGGATCCCTCAACTACGGCCACAACAACCCCGTGCTGAAACGGGCGTTGATCGACTATCTGATGCGGGACGGCGTCACGCACGGGCTCGACATGTCGACCGTGGCCAAGCGGACCTTCCTGCAGACCTTCCAGGATCTGGTGCTGCGGCCGCGCGACCTGCCCTACAAGGTGATGTTCCCGGGCCCGACCGGCACCAACGCCGTGGAGTCCGCTCTGAAGCTGGCGCGGAAGGTGAAGGGGCGCGAGGCCATCGTGTCGTTCACCAACGCGTTCCACGGGATGTCCCTCGGGTCGCTCGCCGTGACCGGCAACGCCTTCAAGCGCGCCGGTGCCGGGATACCGCTGGTGCACGGCACGCCGATGCCGTTCGACAACTACTTCGAGGGCCAGGTCCCCGACTTCCTGTGGTTCGAGCGGCTGCTCGAGGACCAGGGGTCGGGCCTCAACAAGCCCGCCGCCGTGATCGTCGAGACGGTGCAGGGCGAGGGCGGCATCAACGTCGCGCGTCCGGAGTGGCTGCGGGCACTCAAGGAGCTCTGCGAGCGCCAGGACATGCTGCTGATCGTCGACGACATCCAGATGGGCTGCGGACGCACCGGGGCCTTCTTCTCCTTCGAGGAGGCCGGGATCGTCCCGGACATCGTGACGGTCTCCAAGTCGATCAGCGGCTACGGACTGCCCATGTCGCTCTGCCTGTTCAGGCCCGAGCTGGACGTGTGGGAGCCGGGTGAGCACAACGGCACCTTCCGCGGCAACAACCCGGCCTTCGTCACCGCCACCGCCGCCCTCGAGACGTACTGGGCCGACGGGTCCGCGATGGAGAAGCAGACGCGGACGCGCGGCGAACAGATCGAGCAGGGGCTCATCTCGATCACCGAGGAGAACCTGGCCGACATCAAAGAGTACCGGGGCCGCGGCCTGGTGTGGGGCCTGGAGTTCCACGAGAAGGCGCGCGCCGGGCGGGTCGCGAAGCGGGCCTTCGAACTCGGGCTGCTGATCGAGACGTCCGGCCCCGAGAGCGAGGTCGTCAAGCTGCTGCCGGCCCTGACCATCACCCCCGAGGAACTGGACGAGGGCCTCAGTGTCATCGCCCGCGCCGTACGGGAGACCGTCTGACGCCCTCGGACCGCGTATCCGTATCCCCTACCTAGGAGGCATCGCACCACCGTGATCGTCCGTTCGTTCAAGGACATCGAAGGCACCGACCGGCATGTGCGGGCGGCGTCCGGCACCTGGGAGAGCAAGCGCATCGTGCTCGCCCAGGAACGCGTCGGGTTCTCGCTGCACGAAACGATTCTGTACGCGGGTACCGAGACGTCGATGTGGTACGCGAACCACGTCGAGGCCGTCGTCTGCGTCGAGGGCGCTGCCGAACTGACCGACCACGAGACCGGGCGGACGCACAGCATCACGCCCGGCACCATGTACCTCCTCGACGGGCACGAGCGGCACACGCTGCGCGTCAAGGAGGACTTCCGCTGCATCTGCGTGTTCAACCCGCCCGTCACGGGACGGGAGGACCACGACGAGAACGGCGTCTACCCCCTGCTGACCGAGCCCGAGGAGGTGTAAGCATCGTGACCACCCTCACCGATCTCTACCCCACCCGTGGCACCACCGAGGTGTCCGTGCCCCGCAAGGATCCCGTCGTCTGGGGCTCCCCCGACGCGCCGGGCCCGATCCCGGCGGCAGACCTCCAGGAGTACGAGCGCGACGGCTTCCTCGCCGTCGACCGGCTGATCGGCGACGACGAGGTGGCCGTCTACCGGCGGGAGCTGGAGCGGCTGGTCGCCGACCCGGAGATCCGGGCGGACGGGCGGTCGATCGTCGAGCCGAAGTCCAAGGAGATCCGCTCCGTCTTCGAGGTGCACAAGCTCAGTCCCGTGTTCGACGCGCTCGTCCGCGACGAGCGGGTCGTGGGGCGGGCCCGGCAGATCCTGGGCTCGGACGTGTACGTCCACCAGTCGCGGATCAACGTCAAGCCGGGCTTCGGCGCGGGGGGCTTCTACTGGCACTCCGACTTCGAGACGTGGCACGCCGAGGACGGGCTGCCGAACATGCGGACGGTGTCCGTGTCGATCGCGCTGACCGAGAACCTCGACACCAACGGCGGGCTCATGATCATGCCGGGCTCGCACCGGACGTTCCTCGGCTGCGCCGGGGCGACGCCCGAGGACAACTACAAGAAGTCGCTCCAGATGCAGGACGCGGGCACCCCCTCGGACGAGGCGCTGACCGCGATGGCCGGCGACTACGGCATCAAGTTGTTCACGGGCAAGGCCGGTTCGGCGACCTGGTTCGACTGCAACTGCATGCACGGGTCGGGCGACAACATCACGCCGTTCCCGCGCAGCAACGTGTTCATCGTGTTCAACAGCGTGGAGAACACGGCCGTGGAGCCGTTCGCGGCCCCGGTCCGCAGGCCGGAGTACATCGGCGCGCGGGACTTCACGCCGGTGCGCTGAACCGGCTTCCCGCAGGCTGCGCCGGCAGGCCCGGACGCCCCCACCCGGATCGGGTGGCGGCGTCCGGGCCTGCCGTGCGTCGGGACCGCCGCGCTTCCGGGCCTGCCGTGCGTCGGGACCGCCGTGCTTCCGGGCCTGCCGTGCGTCGGGGCCGCCGTGCTTCCGGGCCTGCCGCGCGTCGGACCCTCAGGGCGCGAGGGCGTCGAGCAGCCGGTCGACGTCCGCGGGCGTGTTGAACAGGTGGAAGGAAGCGCGCAGATGGCCCGAGCGGTCGGAGACCTGGATCCCGGCGGCGGCCAGCTCGGGCTGACGGAAGCCGAGTCCCGGCACCGAGACGATCGCGGAGCCGGGCGCGTCCACGGCGCGATGACCGAGCCGGGCGAGTCCCGCGCGGAAGCGGTCGGCGAGGGCGAGGTCGTGGGCGCCGATCGCCGCCACGCCGAGTTCCTCCACCAGGTCGAGGGAGCGGCGCAGTCCGGCGTAGGTGAACAGGGCGTGCGTCAGATCGAACCGCCGGGCCGAGCGGGCGAGTTCGGCCACCGGGCCGTAACAGCTGTCCCAGGGCCGCTCCCCGGCCACCCATCCGGCGAGGACGGGGGACAGCCCGCCGAAGTCCTCCGGGACCACCAGGAAGGCCGCGCCGTGCGGGCCGAGCAGCCACTTGAAGGAGACGGCGGCGGAGAAGTCGTGGGCGGCGGCGTCCGTCGGAAGCCAGCCGGCCGACTGCGAGAAGTCGACGTAGGTGCGGGCGCCGTGCGTCCTGGCCGCCTCGCGCAGGGCGGGGAGGTCGGCGATCCGGCCGTCGGCGGACTGGGCCGCGCTCACCGCGACCAGCGCCGTGCCCGGGCGGACGGACTCGGCGACGCGCTCCAACGGGACGGCGCGGACCTTGAGGTCGGCGCGGACGTGGAACGGGTTGAGCACCGAGGTGAAGTCGTCCTCGGCGGTGAGCACTTCCGCGCCCGCCGGGAGCGAGGCGGCGATCACACCGGTGTGCGCGGCGACCGAGGCGCCCAGCGCCACCCGGGTGACCGGGACGCCGGCCAGCCGGGCGTACGCGGCCCGGCAGGCCTCCACGTCCTCGTGCAGCGGGGTCAGCGGCCTGCCCTCGGCGCGCAGCACCGCCGCCTCGTGCAGGGCGGCGACGGTGCGGGCCGGCAGCAGGCCGTTGCTCGCCGTGTTGAGGTACGTGGTCTTCGGGGTGAACTCGGCGCGGACGAGGCTCTCGAAGGTCTCCATGGGTCCACTGTGGGACCCGGGGAACCCCTCGTCCATTGCCGATTTTTACGTGATTCCGCTAAGGAGAGCTTATAGATCGGCTCTCACCTGCGGGTTTCACTGCTGCGGGACCGCGCACCCCTCGGGGCCGCAGGCCTGCGCGCCGTCGTTGTCGATCAGCTTCAGGGGGGAGCGGTCGCCCCAGGCCTGGGTGAGGGCCTGGGTGAAGACCTCGGCGGGCTGGGCGCCGGAGACGCCGTAGGCGCGGTCGAGGACGAAGAAGGGCACGCCGTTCGCACCGAGCTGGGCGGCCTCGCGCTCGTCGGCGCGGACCTCGTCGGCGTAGCGGGCCGGGTCGGCGAGGACCGCGCGGGCGGCCTCGGGGTCGAGACCGGCCTCGGCGGCCAGGTCCACGAGCCGCTCGTCGCCCTCGGCGAACACGGACCGCTCCTCGGCGAAGTTCGCCCGGTAGAGGATCTGGATCAGCTCGTCCTGCCGGCCGTGCTCCTTGGCGAAGTGCAGCAGCCGGTGCATGTCGAAGGTGTTGCCGTGGTCGCGGTCGCGGGTGCGGTAGGCGAGGCCCTCGGCGGCGGCCTGGGCGCCCAGGTTCTCCTCGCCGGACTGCGCCTGCGCCTCGCTCATCCCGTACTTCTTGGTGAGCATGGCCAGGACGGGCTGGACGTCGCCCTTGGCGCGGCCCGGGTCCAGTTCGAAGGAGCGGTGCACCACCTCGACCTGGTCACGGTGCGGGAAGGCCGCGAGCGCCTTCTCGAAGCGGGCCTTGCCCACGTAGCACCAGGGGCAGGCGATGTCGCTCCAGATCTCGACGCGCATGTCTCGGCTCTCTCCAGGTCGTGCGGCTGGGTACGGAGCTCCCCCGCGGGAGATCCGCACGGAGGTTCCCCTCCGGCGAGTGCATGAACGTTCAAGCAGGACGTTTCATTCCCCGGCCGCGGACCCTGCCGGAGCGCTGCCCCCACGACACTGCCTCTACGGCTTCCGCCTCTGGCGCCGCCCCAGCCGCTCGCCGGTCACTCCCCCGCCTGCTCCCCGGTCACCGCGTACCTCAGCCAGAGGTGGTGCTCGCCCTCGCCGGGCGGATTGTCCGGGTCCGGGCTCCAGCCCTGCCGGGCGTAGAAGGCCTGGGCCCGCCCGTTGTCGACGTGCACGTCGAGCACGGCCGTGCGCCGCCCGTCCGCCCGCCACTGCTCGACGCAGGCGGCGTGCAGGACCGTGCCGATCCCCGCACGCCAGTGGTCGGGGTCGACGTGGAACTGGAACAGCTTGACCGTGTGCGCGGGCGCGCCCTCGGGCGTACGGAAGGACGCGAGCCCGACGAGCCGCCCCTGTTCGACGACGCACAGCACATGACCGTCGGGCCGCTCGATGGCCGAGCGCCAGGCGGCGAGCCAGTCGGTGCCGTCCTGCGGCACCCCGTCGGGGTAGTACGTGGCCCGGGCGCGCGCGTGCAGCGCGGCGACCCTCTCCGCCTCGGCGGTGACGGCGGTGCGGATCACCCGGTGTCCCCTGACACGATCTCCGATCATGCAGGAGAGGACGAGGGAGCCCTCCCCCCGGTTCCGGCCGGCTAGCTTCCGTCGCGCAGGTCGTCCGGCCACTCGGTCCTGAACTCGATGTGGTCGTACGTCACGACGCACCCCTCGCCCATCGGCGACTGCGTCATGAATCCGACCAGGGCGGCGCCGGTCTCCTTCTCCTCGCCCAGCGTGAACAGGCGGACGAAGGTCCACCGCTCGCCGTCCCGGGAGGCGTGGAAGGCGAAGGCGCGGCCGGTGCGGCTCACCCGGAGCCAGACGGAACTGCCGTCCACGGTGAAGGAGTTGGCGTCGTCGGAGTGCCCCCGGGTGACCACCGTGCAGACGGTGGCCACGTCCGGGGAGTACTCCAGACACAGCTTGGCCCAGGCCCGCTCACCGACGTGCACGTACAACACGCCCGCGTCGAAGGCCCAGTTGAACCCGACGGTCACGCGGGCGATGAGCTGGAAGTCGCCCTCCGGCGCCCCCAGCAGCCTGGGCGCGTCGGCGGCGGGTTCCACCCCGTCCCCGGTGGGCGGCACGAACCGGTCCTGCCGGGCCCCGGCCCAGCCGGTGAGCACCCCGTCCTCGTGCGACCAGTGCCCGTCGGGCCCGTAAGTACGCAGGGGGAAGGGCAGTTCGGGAAGCGAGACGTCCATGACCTCATCATCTCAGGGGAGCGACCGAACGAGGGGGGCGGGGAGCCGCGCGACGAGCCGCGGAAGACCCGCGCCCGACGCTCCACCGCGCCCCTCGACGACGCCCGCGCGGGGCGCTAGCGCTCCAGTCGCCCGTTGAACCGGCGCGGCAGCCCCAGCTCGTTCTCGTCCCGCAACTCCACGGGCAGCAGCGCCGCGGGGGCGTTCTGGTAGGCGACCGGCCGCAGCCACCGCTCGATGGCGGTCCCGCCGACCGAGGTGGACGTGGAGGTGGTGGCCGGGTACGGCCCGCCGTGGTGCTGGGCCGGAGCGACGGCGACGCCCGTGGGCCAGCCGTTGACCAGCACGCGCCCGGCCAGCGGGGTGAGCTCCGCGAGGATCTCCCCGCCCCGGCCCTCGCCCGCGGCCTCCTCCTCGGACAGCTGGACGGTGGCCGTGAGGTTCCCGGGCAGGCGCGACAGCACCGCCTTGACCTCGCCCTCGTCGTCGTAGCGGACCACGACGGTGACCGGTCCGAAGCATTCCTCGAGCAGCAGGTCGTGCGCGCCCTCGGCGGCCAGCCGGGAGGCCGGCACGGTCAGGAAGCCCGCGCTGACGGTGTGCTCCCCGCCCGCACCCGGCGTCACCGGCGACTCCACGTCGGGCAGCTCGGCCCGCTCGGCGACGCCGGCGATGAAGTTGTCGCGCATCCGGTGGTCGAGCAGCACGCCCGCGTCGGTGTCGCTGACCGCGTCGGTGAGCGACTTGACCAACCCGTCACCGGCCGCGCCGGACGGCACCAGCACCAGTCCCGGCTTCACACAGAACTGCCCGACGCCCATCGTCATGGACCCGGCGAGACCGGCGCCGATGGCCTCGGCCCGCTCGACGGCGGCCGCCTCGGTCACCACGACCGGGTTCAGCGACCCCAGCTCGCCGTGGAACGGGATCGGCACCGGACGGGCCGCCGCCGCGTCGAACAGCGCGCGCCCGCCCCGGATCGACCCGGTGAAACCGGCCGCGGCGACCAGCGGGTGCTTGATCAGCTCGACGCCCGCCTCGAAGCCGTGCACCAGCCCCAGCACCCCGGCGGGGATGCCGTGCTCGGCGGCGGCCGTGCGCACCACCTTGGCGACCAGCTCGGACAGGCCCGGGTGGTCGGGGTGGGACTTGACGACGACCGGGTTGCCCGCCGCGAGCGCGCTGGCCGTGTCGCCGCCGGCGACGGAGAACGCGAAGGGGAAGTTGGACGCCGAGTACACGGCCACCACCCCGAGCGGCACCTTGTAGCGACGCAGGTCGGGGACGGGCGGGGTGGCGGTGTCGTCGGGATGATCGATGACGACGTCGAGGAACGCGCCCTCGTCGACGATGTCGGCGAACGCGCGCAGCTGGTAGCAGGTGCGGGCGAGCTCCCCGGTCAGCCGGACCGGGCCGAGCGCGGTCTCGGCGTCGGCCACCTCGACGAGCGTGTCCTTGGCCGCCTGGAGCCGGTCGGCGGCCGCACGCAGGAAAGCGGAGCGGACGCCGCGGTCGGCGAGGAAGCCGCGTGCCTCGTGGGCGGCGCGGACGACGGCGTCGACCTCCTGGGCCGTGGCCTCCACCGCAACCTGTTCACGCTGCTTCCCGGTTCGGGGGTCGACACTCCAGACTGGTGCTGCTGCCACCGCGGGTCCCTCCACGCTTGGTTCTGACCACGTTTGGTACTGGCTCATCCACCAGGGGCGTTCGATATACTGAACGCTGTCTCTGATGATGAATATGCTGTCGGAGCGTATTTCCCGTCGAACGAAGGGGTCAAGGGCGATGTCGGCTGGCGAGACGGGGGGCGGGGCGCAGGTCAAGTCCGCGGTGCGGACGGTTGAGCTGCTGGAATACTTCGCCGGCCGCCCCGGAATGCACTCCCTGGCGTCGGTCCAGGAGGCCGTCGGCTATCCCAAGTCCAGTCTCTACATGCTGCTGCGCACGTTGGTGGAGCTGGGCTGGGTGGAGACGGACGCGACGGGCACGCGGTACGGCATCGGGGTACGGGCGCTGCTCGTCGGCACGTCCTACATCGACGGCGACGAGGTGGTCGCCGCCGCCCGGCCGACCCTGGACCGGCTCTCGGACGACACCACCGAGACCATCCACCTGGCCCGGCTCGACGGCACGAACGTCGTGTACCTCGCCACCCGGCAGTCCCAGCACTACCTGCGGCCCTTCACCCGGGTCGGGCGCCGCCTCCCCGCCCACTCCACCTCGCTGGGCAAGGCGCTGCTGAGCACCTACACCGACGAGCAGGTCCGCAAGCTGCTGCCGGAGACGCTGCCGGCGCTGACCGAGCACACCATCACGGACCGCGAGAAGCTCATCGAGGAGCTGCACCAGATCCGCGAGCAGGGCTTCTCGGTGGACCGCGAGGAGAACACGCTGGGCCTGCGCTGCTTCGGCGTGGCCATCCCGTACCGCACGCCGGCCCGGGACGCGATCAGCTGCTCGGTGCCGGTGGCGCGGCTCACCCCCGCGCACGAGCAACTCGTGAAGGACGCGCTGTTCGACGCGCGCGACCGGCTGACGCTGGCCACCCGTAGGCTCTGAGGCATGCTGATCACCCTGCGCCAGGTCCACGACAGCGATCTGCCGGTGTTCTTCCGGCAGCAGAACGACCCCGAGTCCCTCAGGATGGCCGCGTTCACCGCGAAGGACCCGGCCGACCGGGACGCCTTCGACGCTCACTGGTCGAGGATCCGCGCCTCGTCCGCCGTGCAGCGCACGATCCTGGCCGACGGGGACGTCGTCGGCAGCGCGGCGGTGTACGGGGAACCGGGCGAGCGCGAGGTGACGTACTGGGTGGACCGCGCCTACTGGGGCCGGGGCATCGCCACCGAGGCACTGCGGGCGCTGGTGTCCGAGGTCCCGGAACGGCCGCTGTTCGCGCGGGCCGCGGCCGACAACGCCGGTTCCCTGCGGGTCCTGGAGAAGTGCGGCTTCCGGCCCACCGCCCGGGCCACCGGCTACGCGAACGCGCGGGGCGCGGAGATCGAGGAGATCGTGCTGCGGCTGGAGACCTGAGCCCCGGCCGGAGCGCGCGGGCCCGGCCGAAGCGGCTCCGGACGCCCCGGCCTCGGGTGAACCGGCCTCGGGTGAACCGGCCTCAGATGAACGGTCGATGAGAAAACGGGGCGGACGGGAACGATGGCGTCCATCCCGTTCGTCCTTCTGTTCGCAATGAACAAGACGATCAGGCGCGCCTCCGTCTTCGCGCTGCTGCTGGTGTTCGCCCTGCTGCTCCGGGCGACCTGGGTGCAGTTCTACGAAGGCCGGGCGCTCGCGGACGACAAGGGCAACCGGCGCAACGCGATCGAGACGTACGCGGAGCCGCTCGGGAACATCATCGTGGCCGGAAAGGCGATCACCGGCTCGGCCGCCACCACGGGCGGCGACCTCAGATACAAACGCACGTACACGGACGGCGAGCTGTACGCGGCGGTGACCGGCTATGCCTCGCAGAGCTACGCCCCCACCCAGCTGGAGGGCATCTACGCGGACCTGCTCAACGGCACGGACACCCGGCTGAAGACCGCGCTGGACACGGTCACCGACAAGCGGGCGGAACCGGGCAACGTGATCACCACGATCGACCCGGACGTGCAGAAGGCGGCGTACGACGCGCTCGGTGACAAGAAGGGCGCGGCGGTCGCGCTCGACCCGACGACCGGCCAGATCCTCGCGGTGGTGTCCACCCCGTCGTACGACCCGTCGGCACTGACCGACGCCAACACCGCCGGGACGGCCTGGAAGAAGCTCAACGCGGACTCCGACAAGCCGCTCACCAACCGGGCGCTGCGGCAGCCGCTGGCGCCGGGCTCGACGTTCAAACTCGTCGTGGCGGCGGCCGCGCTGGAGGACGGGCTGTACTCCTCGGTGGACGAGAAGACCGACAGCGCGGACCCGTACACCCTGCCGGGCACGCGTACGGTCCTGAAGAACGAGAACACGTCCGCACCCTGCGAGAACGCCACGATCCGGATCGCGTTGCAGTACTCCTGCAACAACGTGTTCGCGCACATGGCCGTCCAGCTCGGACAGGACAAGCTGAGGGCGACGGCCGAGAAGTTCGGCTTCGACGACCGGAGCCAGGACGTGCCGGTGCGGGCGTATCCGAGCGTGTACCCGTCCGGCATGGACGAGTCGTCCACGGCGCTGACCGGCATCGGCCAGTTCGACGTCACCGCGACGCCGTTGCAGATGGCCATGGTGTCGGCCGCGCTGGCCAACGGCGGCAAGCTGGTCTCGCCGCACATGGTCGCGCAGATCACCGACGGCGGCGGCGACGTCCTGGAGGACTACGACGACGAGGCGTCGAGCACGCAGGTCGTCAGCTCCTCCACGGCCGAGCAGCTGCGGTCGGCGATGCAGACGGTCGTCGAGCAGGGCACGGGCACGAACGCGATCATCGACGGCGTGACCGTCGGCGGCAAGACGGGCACGGCCCAGAACGGCGAGAACAACAGCAAGGCCCCGTACGCGTGGTTCACGTCGTACGGGAAGTCCGACTCCTCGGGCAAGCAGGTCGCCGTGGCGGTCGTGGTCGAGCAGTCCGACGCCGCGCGGTCCGAGGTCAGCGGGAACGGCCTGGCGGCGCCGGTCGCCAAGGCCATGATGGAAGCGGCGCTGAAGGACTGAGGCGCACCGCGCGACCGGCCGGCGGATCCGCCGTGGCCGGCCGCGCGGTGCACCGCGCTACCCCGGGGCGCTCTACTTCACGCCGAGGATCTGCTCGATGGGGTCGATCGCGAAGTACACGACGAACAGCGCCGAGGCCCCCCACAGCAGCCAGTGGACCTCCTTCGCCTTGCCGAGCACCGTCTTGATGAGGACGTACGCGAGGAAGCCCGCGCCGATGCCGTTGGTGATCGAGTAGGTGAAGGGCATCACGGCGATGGTGAGGAACGCCGGGATCGCGATCTCGTACTTGTCCCAGTCGATGCTCTTGACCTGGGTCATCATCAGGAAGCCGACGGCGATCAGGGCGGGTGCGGCCGCCTGGAGCGGGACGATGGTCAGCAGTGGCGTCAGGAACAGGGCGAGCGCGAACAGCCCGCCGGTGACCAGGTTGGAGAAGCCGGTGCGGGACCCTTCGCCGACGCCGGCGGCCGACTCGATGTAGGAGGTCGCGGAGGACGACGAGGCCGCGCCGCCCGCGACCGCCGCCGCGCCGTCGATGAGCAGCACCCGGCCCAGCCGGGGCACGTCGCCCTTCTCGTCCAGAAGTCCGGCCTCCGCGCTGATGCCGACGACGGTGCCCATGGTGTCGAAGAAGTCGGACAGGATCAGCGTGAAGATCAGCAGGACGACGGTGACGACGCCGGTCTCGCCGAACGCGCCGAACAGGCTGAAGTGGCCGATCAGCCCGAAGTCGGGGGTGTCGACGATCTTGTCGGGCCACGAGGGCGTGGTCAGGCCCCAGGAGGCGATGTCGGCGATCGAGTTGATGGCGATCGCGAGGACCGTCATCGTCACGATGCTGATCAGGATCGCGCCCTTCACCTTGCGGGCCAGCAGACCGATGGTCAGCAGCACACCGAGGCAGAAGACGAGCACCGGCCAGCCGGTGAGGGTGCCGGCGCCGCCGAGCTGCACGGGGACGGTCGTGTTCGCGGCGTCGGGGATGCGGCTGACGAACCCGGCGTCGACGAAGCCGATGAAGGCGATGAACAGGCCGATGCCGACGCTGATCGCCTGCTTCAGCGGTTGCGGTATGGCGTGCATGACGGCCTCGCGCAGGCCGGTCACCACCAGCACGCAGATCAGCAGGCCTTCGAGCACGATGAGGCCCATCGCGGCGTCCCAGCTCATCAGCGGGGCGATCTGGAAGGCGACGACCGCGTTCAGGCCGAGGCCCGCGGCGAGGGCGAGGGGCAGGTTGCCGCCCACACCCATGACGATCGTCATCACGGCGGCCACCAGGGCGGTGGCGGTGGTGAGTTGGACGGTGTCGAGCTGGTGCCCGAACTTGTCCTTGGCGCTGCCCAGGATGATGGGATTCAGGACAAGGATGTAGGCCATGGTGAAGAACGTGGCGAAGCCGCCGCGTATCTCCCGGCCGAAGGTGGACCCCCGCTCGGAGATCCGGAAGTACCGGTCGACGCTGTTCACCGCGGGGGGCGCGGTACCTGGCCGGTCGGCCGTCACTTGCGTCTCGGACATGGCTGGTGCTCCTCAATGCCTGAACGATCTGGGTGCGGATGCTGGCTGGATTGTTCCCGCGTTGAACCGCCTTCAGGTTTTCGTCGTGTTACGGAATCGGACTCCGGAGTCGTTCGGCCCGCCACCGCTCGTTCGAACCCCCGCACCAGGGTGAGCAGTCGACCGCTGCTACGCTTCCCGATCTCGTCCCGGCCACCTCCTCGGGGCATCCGTATGTCATTCACATGACACACACAGGCACACCAGTCGTTGCGAGAAGAGGTCACCCGTGGGCACAGTCGTCGACGACGCCGCCTCCGTGGAATTCCATGCCTTCTTCGACCGCCACTACGCCGAACTGTCCCGGCTCGCCCACCTGCTGACCGGTGAGGCGGACGCCGCCGACGATCTCGCGGCGGACGCGCTGCTCGCGCTGTGGAACCGCTGGGACCGGGTGCGCGCGGCGGACCATCCGGTGGCCTACGCCCGCGGCGTCGTCGCCAACCTCGCCCGCAGCCGCATCCGCAGCGCCGTCCGGGAGCGCCGCAGGGTCGCGCTGTTCTGGTCGCAGCGCGAGGAGAAGACGGAGAACCCCGACATCGCGGGCGTGGTGGACGTCCAGTCGGCACTGCGTAGACTCCCGTTCCGCAAACGGGCCTGTGTGGTGCTGCGGCACGCCTTCGACCTCTCGGAGAAGGACACGGCCCTCGCCCTGGGGGTCTCGGTGGGTACGGTGAAGAGCCAGACCTCGAAGGGGATGGCCGAGCTCCAGAAGCTGCTCGGCACCGAGGGAGCTCCGCTCAAGGTGCCCGCGATGGTGCGCACCGGTGAGGCCTCGGCCTCGGGAAGGGACCGATGACGATGCGGCGGGACGTGCACGACGAACTGCGCGCCCGGCTGCACGGGGCGGCCGAGGCACACGAACCCGACCGGGCGCGCATCCTGGCACGCGTCGAGCGGGGCATGGCGGGACAGGGAGCCGAACGGTCCGACCACCGGGCGAGCCGCCCGGCCCTGTGGGGCTGGGCGCGGATCGTCGGCGCCACGGCGGCGGTCGCGGGCATGCTCGCGGTCGGCGGCTACGCGGTGGCGTCCGCGGTGAAGGACGACACCCCGGCGCGGCAGACGGTCTCCGTCTCGCCGCAGCCGGTCGAGTCACCGGACGCGACGAGCCGGCCGCCTGCCTCGCCGACGGCCACGCCGAGTGCGGGCGGCGGCGACAAGGACCCGGCGAAGCCGAGCGCCTCCCCCTCGCGGAGCCCCGCGGCGAAGCCCTCCGCGCCCGCGGCCACGCTGCTGCCGGCGACGACCGACGACGAGGACGGCCCGCTGTGGTCGGACGGTTCGGTCGACCCGCACAGCAACGACTTCTGGGCGCAGAGCAACGTCACCGTCAAGACGTCCGAGGCACTCACCGAACTGACGGTGCAGCTGAAGGTCGCGCAGACCGGCGGGGTCTCGTCCGCGGGCGCCTGGCGCTCGCTGCCCGAGGACGACTTCACGTTCTCCGTGGCCGAGCGGGACGGCTTCCTGGTCTACACCTGGGTGCTCAAGGAGGGCCGTACGGTCGCCGAGGGCGAGTGGGTGTTCGCCGGGCAGTACGACCACGACCGCGGCGGCCGTGACGCCCAGGACGACAGCTACGCGGTCACGGGCCGGTCGGAGCGGCAACAGGGCGCCGTGGGCGGCGGTTTCGCCGCCGTCGAGGACGACGACGGCGACTCCTGACCACGGGGGCCCGGCCCGGCCTAGTTCATCGTCGATCCGACGGTGGTCGAGCCCGTCGTCAGGAAGGCCGTCGCGGGCAGCGAGCCGTCCGCCTTCCGGGCGCCGTACGCCGTCGTCGCGTCCGTCGAGACGAACGCGGGCGTGGACACCCCGGTGTCCCAGCTGTTCGCGGCGGAGACGGCCGACGCGCCCAGCTTGTCCGCCCCGCCCTTGTCGCCCACCGCGAGATTGCGGGCGAGCCGGGCCTTGCCGGTGGCGAAGTAGAACCCGCCTGCGCGTTGGCGTAGGCGGTGTTGCGGTTCAGCGCGATCGCCCCGGTGTTGAAGTTCTCGGTGAACCCGTTCAGCGTGTTGTCCCAGGCGGCGTTGGTGTTGACGACGTGCGCGCGCCGCGGACCTGGATGACGGTGCCGGCGACCGCGTTCCGCACGGCCGCCTCCAGCTGGGCGGTGGTGGAGACGGTGACCGTCGACGAGGCGGCTTCGGCACCGCTGCCGGACAGGCCGAGGCAGACGCCGCCCGCCCCCGCCGATACCGCCACCGCGGCGGCGATCGAGAGGGTGCGGGTCCTGCGGTGGCGTCCGGTGCTGATGCGCACGGGGGCGTTCCTTTCGGTGGGGGCGAGGTGGGGGGGCGGGGCCGGGGGGGCCCCCCCGCCCCGGGCCCCCCCCCACGGGGGCCCCGGGGCGCCCCCGGGGGGCGGGCCCCCCCGAGGGGGGGCAAAAATTGCGGGCGCCGCCGCGGT
>NZ_JAVDVA010000029.1:0-81048 GCF_031456635.1 Streptomyces sp. 3330 | reverse complement strand
GCCCCGGTGGAGTCGCTGATGCCGCTGCGGCTGGCCCGCTACGGCGTGCCGCTGGCGGAGACCGCCCCGGCGGGTCTGGCGGCGGCGGGCATCGACGAGCCGCCGATCATCTTTACCGTCGAGCAGGTTCCCCCTCCTGTCGTCGCCCAGCACGAAGGGTCCACGCTCGAGACCGCGTTGGAGCATGAGCCGGACATAGCCGCACCACCGAGCATCGAGCTGCGCCCGAGGCAGTCTGCGGCCGCCGTGCGCGCGCGGCCAACCGAACTGAGGGTCGCCGACGATGACGCGGAGCGGTTCGGCGAGGCCTACCAGGCGTTCATCACCCAGTTCCAGACCGAGCCAACCCTTACGCAGTGGGCGCTCTGGCTGCGCGACGTGTACGGCATCTCCACCGGGGCCGGCGAACCACTCTCCGAAAGGCAGCTGCAGCCCCTGCTCCGGGTTCTACAGATCCGGCATGCGCTTCCCGTCGTAGAGGGCGCCCGCGTCGCAGGGCCGCAGGCAAACGACCAGTCCTGGGACGACTACTTCTACAGCGCCTGGTCCAGCTTCGCGGAGGAGCGCGGCACCTATCCCGATGCTGCTTCCCTCGCGGCATACGTGTACGAGCGGGACACCATCACAGGGGACGCTGGTCACCCGATCACGGGCGAGGACCTGGCGGGCTTTGTCGCGGCTTTCCAGGAGCGAGAGTTCGGCGAGATCAAGATTCCCTCCGAGGGCGTCGCCGATCCGGTTGGGCAGGAAGCCAACGAACCCCTCCCGAAGACGGGCAGCTTGCCTACGGCGTCTGCCGGCGCTGCAGCGCAAGCGGCGAAGGAACCGCATGGTCCTCGGGTGAATGCTCCCGTCGATGAGCCGCTGCAAGCCTCGCCCGGAGGCGGCCTCACCACTCCGGACCGCTACTACCTCGCGTGGATGGAGTATCAGGAGCGGAAGGGGAGCGAGCCCAGCGACAAGGAGCTCTCAGCCTACTGCGCAGACAAGGGGCTGCTCGGCCGGGGCAACAAACCGATCAGCCCGGCCAACTTGCGGCGCCACTTCCTGCGCTGGCGTGTGTACAACGTCTGGGCCGAGCAGCGGGCGCGCACCGAAGCCCCTGTGTACTCGGACCTTGCGCAGGCATGCGCAGATCGGGGAATCACCGGCCAGCACAACAAGCCCATCACCCCCGACTTCATCACCGAAGAGGCTGTGGACTTCGAGCGCCGGTGGCAGGTGCTCATGCGCCACCGCGTCGATGCGCAACGGTAGACCCCTTCGTCACGCTGCCCGCATCAGCTTCCCCAGCAATTTGCACAGTCAGCGAATTGCCTGTCCAGCGGGCGAATGCGCAGCAACGTCGTTCATTGCGCAGACCTGCATACTCAGGTGCCTCGGAGGCAGGGGTGCTCGGGGTCTGCCATGGGGGAGCCGTGAGAATCAGCCTGATGCGGCCGCCTGGAACTTTGTTCTCCGAGGCCAACGCCGGCCCGGTGCCCCGTGCGCTCGTCGGAGTCTTCAACACGGAGCGTGCCACCACAGGGGAGCGCAGATGCTGGCGGCACCCATCGAGGCACCAGGGGGGGTAAAGGCTGAGCGGCATCGAGCGCGCTCAGCTCAGTCATCGAGGTCTTCCCAGGTCCAGGGGGCCGCGAGGCTTTCATCGGGTTCCCGCCCGAATCTGAAACGCTCGCTGAAGTCGCCGATCGCGATGTACATCGCGAATAGCCCTGCAGCAGATAGGCGTTCGGTCAAGGTGGTGGCCTGTTTGCGTGCTTGAACCCGTTGCCTCGGCTCTGACAACAAGGTCACATGGCGCGGGTCGTCGAGGGCAGGGTGGACTGCGATGCGTTCGGCTAGGGCCGTCATCTGTTCCTGTGCCGTACCTTCTGCAGCGGTTCCAACAGCCTTATCAGGACATAGGGGTTGTCGAGGGGTGCGCAGCGGCGCGAGCGGCCACGATCATCACGGGTTCCTGAGCTCCCACGTGAAACAGTGCCTGCACCAGCCATGCCAGCGTGTCCGGATCATCAGGGGTGCTGAGCGTGGCGGCACGAGCGGCCAGGACCGCCACTTGTTCTGGCGTCCCGGCATTGCGCAGCACCTCCAGTAGCCGGGGTGCAGCGGCAGGGCTTAAAAGGGCCGCTTGCGAGGATGTGCGCTCGGCTAGAACTGCCATCTGTTCGGGCGTTCCGATGGGCCGCAGTGCCTCCAGTAGCCGTGCCATGGTGTAGGGGCTGTTGAGGGCAACCTGTGAGGCTGCCGTTCGGCCGGGGCTGTGGCCGTTCGCGCTCCCACCTGTTTTTGAGGACCAGCAGTTTGCCGGACCACAGTGTCGGGGTTGTCGGCGACGCTGCTGGTGGCCGCGCGATCGGCCAGAGTAGTCACCTGGACCGTGGCTTTGAGCGTTCTTGGCGCTTCCGACAGCCAGGCCGAGAGGTACGGGTCATCAAGGGCTGTGTGAGCGGCGCCTCGTTCAGTCAGAGCAAGCACCTCGTCTTGCATCCCGGCCGGCCGCAGCAGCAGCAGGCGGCCAGCGAGGTGCGAGTGTCGGGCAGTACCCGTGATGGCGCGTTCCGCCAGGACGGCTGCTTGTTGCCATGCCCCCTGGTCCTGCAGAGCCCTCCAGCAGGCGGCTCCCGCTTGAGGGGGGTCCAGCAAGGCATGAGCGCCAGCTTGCTCGGCCAGAATTGCCGCCTGTTCCTCCGTCCCCGCTGCGCACAGCGCTTCCAACAGGTGTGAGGCGCCGGCGGGGAGGCGGGCGCTGGCTTGGGCGGGCTCTCTCGGCCAGGACGGCTGCCTGCTCCGGCCCCCTCACTAACGCTCAATGGCCGCCCAGCGGGGGAGGGAAGCAGGGTTTGGGGTTCTTCGGACCCTGTGTTCAGTCCCTCGGTAAACATGCAGGTCACGAGCCTAGTGATGCCCGATCAGGGACTGAAGGGACTCTAGTCTGGAATTATGAGTCAGTTCTGTATGTGCGTACGCGCGGGCGCATGAGCCATAGGTAAGGCTGCTGGCCCATAATTAGATCTCTCAGTCCCTACAGTCCCTCTGGGGTAGGGTGAACGGGGTCTGACCTGGGAAAATATCCAGGGACTGAGGTGAGGGACTGAAGAGCGGCCATGTTCCGTTCTCTTCCTGGGTTGGTCCTCACGGAGCCCCGCCCAAACTTTCCGCCGATCCGAACCAGGCATACCCGAGGCGGCCCGCCGGTCCCTCCAGGCACTCAGATAAGGGGCATTTCTGCCCTAAGTCGTCTCGCGTGCCTCCCATCCAGAGACTGAAGGGACCGTAGGGACCCGGAAGCTGATAGACCGCCACGCGAGGGAGCTGCTCACTTCCACTGGCTCAGGGTCCTAGACTCTCTTCGGAAACACAGTCCCTACAGTCCCTCCGGTCCCTGCCCGGCAACAAGACCTACCTGAGCAAGCCGTTGGGGACTGAGGGACGAAGACCTCGGCAGAAGGAACAGGCCCGTGCCCGGCCCCGGTGTGAAGCGAGAGCCCTCAGCAGCTGTGCGGCCGACGAATCCCCATGCCGTAGCCCGTTGGTGCGCCGAGCAAGGATGGCCGGTGCATCCTCTGGCCGCAGGCCGCAAGACCCCCGCCGCGAACTGCCAGGCATGCAGAGATCAGCACCACGCACCGGCCGACTGCTCCTGCCTCCCCGCCGGCCGGCCCTGCCACGGATTCCACGCGGCGACGACCGATGTTGCACTCATCAAAAGCTGGTGGTCCGTCGATTCGTCCTGGGGCGTAGGGGTCGCCTGCGGGAAGGCCGACCTGGTCGTGATCGACATCGACGCGCACCCCGCCCCGGTCCCTGACCGCAACCGGCTGCTTCCAGGGATTCCCATTCACGATTCCGTCAACCTCCAGGGCCTGGCGTCAGGATTTGACACACTCGCGCTCCTCGCGGCGCTGCGTGGGCAACCCAGCCCTGCCGAAGACCACAGCACCCTGCGCGTGCGTACCCCGTCCGGGGGGCTCCACGTCTGGTACCGCAATCCCCATCCGGCCACACGGTTCCGCTGCTCGACCGGATCCAGCGCCAAGGTCGCCCTGGCCTGGCAGGTCGATGTACGGGCCGACGGCGGCTACATCGTCGCCCCCACTACCCGCACCCCCCAGGGGACGTATTTGCCCGAGGGCACCTCGCGGCTGCCCGCCCCACTGCCCGAATGGCTTGGCGAAGAACTCGTGAGGACCGGCCACATGATCCAGCGCCCCGCGGTCCTTCCCCGCCCCACAGTCCCTCGCAGACGCCGCAGCAGCGCCCCCGCCAGCGGGCAGCGCGTCCTCGACCCCTTGCTCACGGACGTGGCCGAGTGCGCGGCCACGCCCGAAGGCGCGTCTTTCACCGAAAAGCTCAACAAGGCCGCCTACACCGCCGGAGGACTCGCAGCGGCCGGGCACCTCGACGAACAGAGCGCGCGTACCTTGCTCTACGAAGCCGCCGCCGCTGCCCGACCCTGGCAGAGCACCCGCAACGAACGCATCATCGACGACGCTCTCGCCGCCGGATCCGCACGCCCGCTCCACCTCGAAGGACGCTCATGAGCAGCGCCGAATCACCGCGCTTCGACGCCAGCGCCGCCGCTCAACAGATGTTGGATCTCGAACATCCAGTTCACCCTCCGGCAGCGCTTCCTGCCCAGGCACACACCTCCCCGGCGGCCGCGCCGTCATGGGCGCAGCCGGCACCCCTGCCCGGGACACTTACCGACCGGGGCAACGCCAAGCTCTTCGTGAAGCTTTTCCGCGACCAGTTCCGCCACGTCGAAGGCCTGGGCTGGTTCTCCTGGGACGGTTACCGGTGGAAGCGCACCGGTGGCGAAAAGGCAGCTCTGTGGGCCGCGGGCGAAATGGCCGAGGACATGCCTGATACCGACCCGCGCGGCTTGTTCAGCGACCGCGAGCTCCATCTGCACAAGAAGCGCACCCTGTCGACGACCGGGATGAAAGCTCTTCTCACCCAGGCCAAGGCCTCCCCGGATCTCTCCGTGGACCCCGACACGCTTGACGGGGACCCGTACGCGCTGTGCACCCCGGCCGGCGTCGTTGACCTGAACTCCGGGCTGCTGCGCAAGCCCGACCCCACCCGCGACTTCCACTCCCGTGCTACGAGCGTTGCCCCGCAGGCGATCGAGACGCCACGATGGCACCGCTTCCTGCATGACACCTTCGGCGACGACGCCGAGGGCCAGGAAATGATCAACTTTCTGCACCTGCTGCTGGGCTACTCCATCACCGGGGACGTCGGAGCCCAGGTCCTGCCCTTCCTGCACGGGCACGGCAAGAACGGAAAGAGCGTCCTGCTTGACACGATGATCCAGATCTTGGGTGATTACGCGGACGCGGCACCACCCGGATTTCTCATGGATCGGGGTGCGTTCTCCGAGCACTCCACCGAGCTCACCGAGCTCCACGGGCGCCGGCTCATCGTCTGCAGTGAACTCAAGCCCAACGACAAATTCGATGAAGCCCGCGTCCGGCTTCTGACCGGCGGGGACAAGATCAAGGCCCGCCGCATGCGGCAGGACTACTTCTCCTTCACGCCCACACACCACCTGTGGCTGCTCGGCAACCACCGCCCCGAAGTCTCCACCGGTGGCTTCGCCTTCTGGCGCCGCATCCGTCTGCTTCCCTTCGAGCGCACCGTCCCCGACCACCGCAAGATCGACAACCTGGCCTTTGAACTCGTCCGTGACGAAGGCCCCGGCATTCTGCAGTGGCTCATCGAGGGCGCCCGCCGCTATCTCGCCACCCGCGACAACCTCGAAGGTCCCGACCGCGTCCGCATCGCCACCACCGCCTACGCGAACACCGAGGACCACATCGGCCGCTTCCTCACCGAATGCTGCACCCGCGACCTCGACGTCCAGCCTGACCTGCGCGTCGAACAAGGCCTGCTGTACACCGCCTACGCGTCCTGGTGCAGCGTCGGCGAAGGCATCCGTCCCGCCGGGGCCCGCGCCTTCGCCACGCGCGTGCGGCAGGAGGTCGGTCTCGCCTCTCCCGCAGACATGATCAAATCCAACGGCCGCAAGTACTACCCCGGCCTCGCACTGCTGGACACCCCGTGATGAACCGACTTCCGTACCGGCACGCCACCAGTACGCCCCTCCATACCTCCGCCCGTACGGCTTACGATGGACCTGCGGGGCCGGGCTCGCTAACGGACAGCACGCCAGTGCACGAGACGGACCGCCGTCCGGCCCGGTATACAGAGGAGGGGCAGCAGCCATGAGCTCGCTACTGACCGAGGGCGATCTCACCCACGAAGCGCACGTGGTGTGGCTCGAAGACCCCGACAACCTCGACTATGTCCGCCAAGCCCTCGACAAGACCCCACGTCGGCGCAACAAGCCCCGCTACGCCCGCGACGGCCGCATGGTCGGCTATGCCGAACTTGACGATTACGCCGAAGCTGATCCCGACAGCGGCCTCTATAGGCGCCGCGTCTTCTTCCTCCTCCCGCATGACCGTGACACTCAGCCTGAAGGCCTGTACCAAGAAGGCGCCCCCGGCGAGGCCGTCGATCCCCGCACCATCGACGTCAGGAAGGTGGGGGAGAAGACACCCCGTTCACAACAGGGCCCCGCCGCCATAACGGGCACCCGCACATGAAGCCCCTGATCGGGAAATGCCCCGACGGAGGAGTTTGCCGGGAGGCGGCGGTGTGAGGGGTGTGGGGCTGATGGTGGCCTGGTGGCTTCTCGGTCAAGGCGGACATGACTGGTGACTGGCGGATGGACCGGATCGGGGCTGCGCTGAGGGGCGAGAACCCGACCGTGCTGTGACGCTCGACGTCGGGGTTCGCGGTGATCGGGGATGTTGAGTTCCTGCCGGGGTTACTCGGTTCTGCTGGTGGACGAACCGGACGTGCAGCGGCTGTCGGACCTGCCGAGGGCGAAGCGGCTGTCGTTCCTGTTTGACATGGATCAGCTCGCTGAAGCCGTCGAGCGTTCCTGTCGGCGGCTGGATCCCGCTTTTTCGCCGGGTCAACCTGGAGATCCTGGGGAACACGGACCCGTTCTTGCATGCCCATGTCTGGCCCCGGTTCGAGTGGGAGCCGGCCGATGTGGTCGGCAAGCCCGTGTGGCTCTATCCGCGTGAACGGTGGAGTGACGAGGAGTTCAGGCTCGGTCCGCGGCATGACGTACTGCGGAAGGCGATCGGCAGCGAGCTGGACCGGCTGGGATCGGCGACCTGACTGTTGCGGGCACCCGCTTACCTTCAGGTATGCGGGCCCGGTGATTGGAGGCGGTCAGCTGATGGTCACTGCAGCCGTTTGAGCGGGACGATGTCGTTATCAGCGGCGCTGACGCCGTGGCGGAAGGCTCGGGCGGTGCACGATCCGGGCAAGATCCTGCTGGACGTGGCCCTGGCGGTCGTGCTGGGGCTGCCTCGCGGATGTCGCCCTGCTGCGGGCCCAAGCCGGCCGTGTTCGGGCCGGTGGCCTCCGACCCGACGGTCTCCCGCCTCGCCGAGGCCCTGGCCACCTCCGGGGAAAGGGCCCTGCGGGCCATCCGTGCCGCGCTGGCTGAAGTCCGCCGACATGTCTGGCCGTTGGCCGGCCGGGCAGCGCTTGATGCGGGCGGGACGGTGACCGTGGACCTCGACGGGGTGCTGGTGATCGCGCACCCGGGCAAGGAGGACGCCGCACCCACGGGGAAGCGAACCTACGGCCACCACCGCTGATGGGGTTCTTCACCAAGGACGGGGCGGCACAGGTGAACCGGTCGCGGCCCTGCTCAGAGCAGGCAACGCGGGATCGAACACGGCCACCGACCACATCACCGCCGTCCAGCCGGCCCTGGCCCAGCTGCCGAAGGAGTACCGGCGCGGGCGCCGGACCTGATCCGCGGGCGGCACCCACGACTTCGTCGTATGGCTCGCCCGGCGGGGACGGTGGCTGTCCTACTTGGTCGGCATGGTGATCACCGAGGCGATCCACCAGCATGTGCTGAGGGTTCCGGCATCGGTCTGGACGGAGGCCGCCGAGATCTGTGACGGCGCCTGGGTCGCTGAACTCAATAGCGGCGTTCTGGACGGCTGGCCCAAGGGCATACGCGCCTGATCGTGAGGAAGGAACGACCACACCCCGGAGCCCAGTTGCGGCTCGCGGATGCGGACGCTATGCCGCTGACCTGTTTCGCCACAAACACCTTGGGCTGGCCGATCGCCGAGCTTGAGCTCCGCCACCGACTGCGGGCCCGGGCCGAGGACCGCATCCGGGCCGTCCGGGCCCGCAGCCTGCCCAGCCTCAGCCCACTGCATGAAAACGGTCCACCGACTCCGTCGGCGGACCGTCAAGAAAGATCGAGGCTAGGGCCTAGCTTCTCGCCTCTGGACGCAGCCCAGGACTACTGATTCCACCATCGTCCCTCATCCGGAACCGGACGCGGCTTCGACCTGCTCTTTCCATGACAACAAGAAAAATTGAACTCCATGCGCGTGCGGGTCGTAGAGATAATCGAAAGTATGCTCACGCGCTTGGCATCGGGAAGATGAAGGAAATCCTGGTCCCGCTGTTACACAGTGTGTTCGGTAGGCGCATAGATCCACTGCTTGGCCGGACCTGAGGCTGCCTCAACGTCCGCAAAACTGATCGAAGAAATTTTGGAGGAATGATGAGTGCAGGTGTGAATGATGGATGGAATTCCATCGCCCAACGGATCGGCCATGTTCATGACAGTATTAACCGTGAGCAGACCCTTCTTATTCAGCAGGCAGCAGAATTGAAAGCGGTGAGGAGCCCGCAGAACTCCGTAGCGGCTTCATCTGAGCCTGCGAAGGCGGGAGTCGCAAATGTAAATGCTACGCGACCACGCCGGTAATGAGCTTGATTGGGTGATGTCGGGTGGGCAGGCTGCTTGGGGAGCCTGAGGACGGCGCTGGCCTGCCGCTGGCTGGCCTGAGGATGCGCCCCCCTTGACCTTGACGAGATCGACTTCGCACCCGTGGAACACTGCACCGTGCGGCGGCCCCTGCTGACCTTGGGCGAGGCGCATCAACTGCTCCGAGTGCTGTGCACTGTTGCAGAAGAAGACGGGACGGCAGAGGGGGAGGCTCTGCGCCTGGCACGTGAGATGGTGCAGGGCGCCATCCATCGCGTCGGGCATGCCATACCTCGTAGCAGGCCATACACGAGCACCGACATGACCGGCTACGAGCTGGGCGGCATGAGAGGGGTGAAGCCGGCCGGCTTCACCGTGATGGGCCCGCTCCTGCCCGAGTTCAGTGTGGTCGCGGCGTCGTAGACGTCTGCGCTGTGGACCTTGGGTGGCCAGGGGTGGGAACACTGCCCCTCCTCCCGGAGGCGAAGGAACGCTTGGGCGCCGCGCATGGGGGTGCGCAAAGACCGTTGGGTCGTCTGACTGTCGAGACGCACGTCAAGAGCTCCGGGAACGGTGCTCTCGGCTCGGAGGCCGGCGGGCAGCCGGGAGGCGTCGAGACCGTCGCGCCTTGCGATGAGGACGCCGAGTTCGTGGCGGCTCAGGGCATCGGATCCCGCGGCATGGTGCATTCCCGCAGCGCCGCTCAGCGCCAGTTCCAGCAGTGCGGCGGCCAGGTCTGAGACGTGGACCGGGCACCGAATGTCGTCGGTGAACAGGGCTCCGTCGACCGTACCAGCGGCGAGTTGGTGGACCAGGCGCTCGTGCACGGAACGCCCGTGGCCGATGATCAGCGACGTGCGGACGACGGCGGCTTTCGGGTGCACCGCGAGTACCCCGGTCTCCGCGGCTGCCTTGGCTGCGCCGTACGGGGTGACGGGGTCCGGGAGACAGGACTCGTCGTAGTGGACGCGATCGGCGCCGGAGAACACCGCGTCGGTGGACACGTGGACCATGCGGGTTCCGCGCTTCGCTGCGACTATGGCGAGCTGGAGGGGGCCTTCTGCCGTAACTGCCCAGTCGGCCCCGCCGCTCGATGCGTTGATGACGACGCGCGCGTTCACCTCGGCCATGATGGCGTCCAAGCTTCCCGTATCCCGCAGATCGAGCGGGCGCCACGCGCTTGGTGAGGCGGTTCCCGCCTTGGTCGTGTACGTCGCGACTGTCGTGTGTCCCGCCGCACTCGCCTGCCGGACCAGCTCGGACCCCAGGAAGCCGGACCCACCAACGATCAGAATCGTCATGTGCGTCACCGTAGTCCCGTGGGCCTCATCGCGACGGTGGCCACCCGGTGTTCGGGTAGCCACCGTCATCGTCCGGCCGGGCGGGAAGCGGCTACGTCTGCGGCTGCGAGACGTATCGGACATCGGGCTCGCGCTTGGGCCGGTGGGATCGAGATGCCACCGGTGGGTGATGCCGGGTTCGGCGATGCGTGCGGCGATCCGGCCTGGCCCGGCGGTGAGGATCATGGCCAGGTCTGGCATGGGGACGTGACGGTTGATGTCCATCAGGAAGTCGGCGTGGACGCCGTCGAGTTGCTGCAGGACCAGTGTGGAGGGCAGGTAGCGGTCGCTGATGATGAGCTCGCCGGCCAGCAGGGCGGGCTCGATCACCGTATCGCCGTCCGTAGCCGAGCGCCCGCCACTGTTCCAGGGGGGTGGTCACCGATGTGGACCTCGGTCTGCGTCTCCAGGTCGAACCCCACCACCAGCAGATCGTCCAGCGCCGGACACTCCTCTCAGCTCACCGCATCGTGTACGCAGAGCGTTGTAACGGCCACAGACAGTTCCCTCTCCTGCGAATCGCACAGCCGAACCGGGTTCGAGCAGAACCCGAGAGCGGTAGGCCGTCCGGAACTGCCGCAGTGGATGGCGGATTTACTGCGGCGGTGGCTTCCGGCCTCCCGGGTGAGGTGCACGCATTTTCTGCGGCAGCGAGCCCGGAAGGCTACTCACGGGATACTGGTCACCTGGTTGGCTGCTCGTTAACGGCACCCCAATGAGTTGCTAAGCACCATCTCACCGGCATCCAGAGCGGTTGCGAGGGTGTAGCCCTTCTGGGAGCATCCCCGAGTCGAGCGCGCAGCTCCGAAGCAGGTCCTCGCAGTCCTGCGATTGGGTGTTCTTCGCGAGCGCGTCGAACAGAGGGTGGGCCAGGATTTCGCGGGCCGCGTATCCGTTGCGGGCTTCCGTTGTTCGCCGACACAGATCGTCGATGAGGCGGCGAGCTCCAGGATGCTCAGCTGATCCGACGGCGTCCAGGACGGTGAGCCCGAGACGGATGTCGAAGACGGTCATACCCGCCTTCGCCTCATGGTTCAGGTAGGTGTTCATCAAGGACGTCAAGGCGCCCTGGGCTGGTTTGCCCGCGTCGCGGAGACACAGCGCCATCAGGCACTCGGCGACGGCCTGTTCCCACGGCTCTCCCTCTGCGGTAACTGCGAGCAGTTCCTCAGCAAGGCTTGTCTGGCCAGAGGTGAGAGCTGCGATGACGGCGACCTGGCGCCCGTCCAGCATCCTCGTGCCCATGCCTCGGTGCTCGACGTACAGCCTCCGGCCGGCCTCCGGAACCCCTGTAGAGTGGCATCACCGACGCGGGGTGGAGCAGCTCGGTAGCTCGCTGGGCTCATAACCCAGAGGTCGCAGGTTCAAATCCTGTCCCCGCTACGAAAGAGAGGGACCCGGCATCTACCGGGTCCCTCTCGCGTTGTTCCACCATAGGCGGGATATGCCGGTCCTGCGGCTGACAGCAGTAGGTGAGCATCTGATCAAGATTCACGCCGGTATGCGTGGAATGTCCGTTTCGGTTCGTCAGGTTGGTGCGGATTCTCCGGTCAGTTCGCGGGACATTTTGTTAGCCATGGCCCAGTGGATCATCGCGGACGACGATGCGGATGTGGCGGCTGTCCGTTTGGGTGACCGCGTTGGTAACCCCCCGCCCCCTCCTCCGCATAATGCGTGCCCGGAATGGCGGCCGGGAACAGGACGAAGAACGGCAACACCATGCCGTCGTTCAGGCCGCTTTCCACATTCAGTCCGCGCTGTACGAGCGCCGGGACCCGGGTGGAGATGGCGGTCTTGCCCAGGGCGGCGTCGGTGGGTGCGAGGATCGCGCCGACGAGTGCGGGCTCCTACACCGTCAGCCCCGGCAGCAACGGCCAGGCCAGCAGCCAGCCCGCCCCGATGCTCAGCGGCAGTCCGATGCTCAGCAGACGGCCCGGCAGAAAGCCCCTGGCCGTGAGGTCACGTCTGCGGACCGTCATGGCATCGGTGAACAGACCCAGGTCAGTGCGGCTTCGAGAAGGGCGATGACCGGCGCGGTGTCGCGCTTCAGGTCGATGATGTCCAGCACGGCCGGCCCGATGAGGATCCCTCAACCGACGAACACGATCGCCGACAACAGCAGCGCCGAGGAGAGACGACGCGAAACCAGTGCGTACGCGGCAGTGACACCCGCCACCGCCACACCGGTGCAGACACCATCGCTCATGCTCCGGCCCTCCGGATCCACCCGCCGGACATGCCCAGCGGAACGTCGACTTGTGCGCGGCTGCGGCAGCCCGGCCGGTTCCTTTGAACGCCCGCTCGCCTTCTCCTACAGGCCGGCGAAGGGCTGCCCGCCGACATCGACAGGGATACGCCGGAGGGTGCCGCCTCAGGAGTGCAACGGCGGACCGCGTTCGCCGGAAAGCGGGGCCGACCCATGCCGGCTGCGGCTGCGGCTGCGGCGAGCGTGTGGCATCCCGAGCCACTCATGATCCTCAAGGTGCAGTGGACGCTGACGGCTGCGACCGTTGGGATGATGCGCTGGACGGTCCCAATGGTTTGGCACTGGAGGCGGTCATGAACCTGATGGCACACCCTTCGCTTCTGCGGGAGCTGGTCGAGCGGTGCGAGACGCTCAGACGGCATGCAGTGTCCGGAGGCAGCCCGGAGGTCGCGCGCCGACTTGAGGATGCGACGTACACGCTGTGCGTGGTCACCGGCACCCGCCAGTTGGATGCGGCCCTGTTTGTGGCCCGTCGGCAGTTGGCCGACGCCATGACACGACGACTGCCCTTTCACCGCTGAGCACGTGCCCGCCGCTCATCACTTGCCCGTAGGTGAAGTCCTGACGCCCGCCCCGGGTCTTCCAGATGCCTTACTCCGGCTGGTCCCAGGCGGAACCAGTCGATCGCCCCATCCCGATCCCGATCCCGATCGCGATCGGGATGGGGCGGAGGGCCAAGGTCTCAAGGTCGCCGAGAAGGCCGCGGTCGGCGATGACCGAATGGGGAGACATGGGGGCGGCGGGTCCTGTCAACGCGTCGCCGTCCACGATTCCTGCCGGCGGCCGCCCCCTTCCCACGTCCTTACATCTGGTGGGCATGGACGTCGCCTGCGGTGATCGGAGCATCGGGGCGCTCGCCACTACTCGGCTACAGCGCCTTGCGTGCGGTGCCCGAGCCGTTGAGGAGTTCGTTGATGAGCTGCGTGGTCTCCATCTCGAGCGAGCAGTCCAACGCCCGGTTGACCTGCTGCACGCGCGTGATCGCGGTGTGCAGCCCGGAGCGGTTCCCGCGGGCAGCCTCGAGACGCATCCAATCCCGGTAGAGGAGTTCAGCCGAATCGTCGACGTCGAGACCGGTCGAGACGGCCCGGCGCGCGGCATTCAGGTCCTGGTGAGGGCCTGAAGGGATGCGGTAGGTGGCCACTGTATGGGCGACGTCGACGATCCGCGTGATCATTTCCTGTTGGGAGGGCTCGGCCCAGGGCAGCGGCCGTCCGCCGAACGGCTTGCCCCGCACCAGCGTCAGCGCCTTCTCCAGGTCGGGCAGGCCGGACTGCCCCAGCGGCAGGGCGCGTTCGACGAGCTGGAGGAATCGGGTCCAGTCGCATCGCACGCTGGCAGCGAGCCGGTACGGGTCCTCGCCCGCCTTACGACGTGGCACGTAGACATTGCCGGACGGGTCGCTGCCCAGGGAGCTCCGCAGGCCCTGCATCCTCGCGTTGAGGGTGGCCGTCGACCACGGACTGTCGGGATCCATGTCCGAACACAAGACATCCGCACTCCGCCCCGGCCGGAAATACAGCAACGCGGCAAGCTGCGCCATCCTCGGGCCGTGGCCCGTGCTGGCCACGCCTGTCACCTCGACCGGACCCAGGACCCTGATCTCCGGGGCGTGCAGATCGTGCGCCCTGGACTCTTCCGCCTCCGCCGAGGCGGGCTCCTCGACTGCGGCCGCCGAACCGTCCGCAGCCGCTGTCTCTGCCGCGTCAGTGGAGTCTGCGGCACTCGCGCATGCTGGCATGGAAGGCCTCGTGTCAGGGCCAGCGTCGTTGCTCAGCCCGGATGACGGCGCGGCGGGGAAGTGGAGACGGAGCCCGGACGGATCGGTGCTGGCGGCGAGCAGGGCTGGGAAGACCTCACCGCTCACCTCCGTTGTGTCCGTCCGTGACGGGATCGGGGCGGCGGGGGTGGGCGCGGTCGGTTTCTCCGGTGAAGGCTGCCTGCTGTCGAGCTCGTCCGGGACGTCCTGCCAGGGCCCCTCGGCCGGGTGGGAGGGCTGCCCGGAGACCTTCAGCGCGGTGGTGATCTGCAGGTAGGCGGCGTGCTCCAGACGCTGCACGGTGACGTCGGTGCCGGCGTAGTCGAGGGTCTGCGGCTCGCTGAGGGAGGCGTTGAGGATCTCCGCCTCTGGGAAGCGGGTGGCCGCCGTACTCGCTGGGGCGATCAGGGTGACGGGGACCAGCCCCGCCCGGTCGATGACGTCGGCGAACTGCCAGGCCGTGTCCTCGTCCAGGGATGCCGCGCACAGCACGAGGTACGGCTGATGCCGGTTCTCGGGCGTCTGGTGCGCTTCCAGCAGGCGTTCGCTCAGATCGCGCAGCGCGTGCGCGGCCTGGCGCATGTGGGCGATCCGCGCGGTGGGCAGCAGTTGGGGCAGGTCCTCGCCGAACCCGACGGTGACGACCTCGACGTCGGGTGCCCACGGACTCATCCCGAGTTCCAGGGCGAGCGAGGCACATACCTCGGTGATGTGGACCGGGTTGCCGTCCAGCAGGAGCGCGGGCAGCCCGGCGAGGTTCAGCAGCAGCAGATCGCTCGTCTCGGTGCTGCCGATCGTGACCAGCGCCGGGTAGGGCGCCGGTACGTCCCGGGCGGCTTCGTCGTCCAGGAGCGCGGCATCAGAGGGAAGGACCCACCAGCCGCCCTGCCCGGAGGTGAAGGGGGCCACCGGTTCCTGGGCGAGGTTCTCGGGCAGCACCTCCACCGTGCGGGTTCCGACGCGGGCGGCCCGCAACGGGGGCAGGACCGCGTCCTCTCCCTGCCGGGCCACGTGGTGGGCCAGGGTACGCAGCGACACATCCAGACGGGCAGCACCGCCGGGCTCGGCGGCCGCCGCCAACTGGGCCTCGGCGGCGGATGTCTCCGACGCGATGGCGATTTTCTCGCCCGGCTTGCGGCGCCGACGCTGCAACGTCCTGCGCAGGGCGAGCGCACCGGTGATGGCGGCAGCGAGCAGCGCGCCGGCGCCGAGCACGACGCGCAGGTTCAGCGGGCTGCCGGCCGGCGATGTCGCCGGAGTCTCGGGCGCTTCAGCGGTGGTGGAGGCAGCGGATCCGGACGGCTCCGCCGACGCCGACGGGGATGTGGTCGAAGCCGAAGCCGAAGCGCTGGCGCTGGGCTGAGGCGTCGCAGATGCCGCTGCGGACGGAGAGGCCTGCTCCTGCCCGGGCTGTTCGGCCGGACGGCTGGACGGCGCGCTGGGCGCCGACGACTGCGGTGCGGGCGTCACGCTCTGGCCGGGAACGGGTGCCTGTGCATCCCCCGTGCCGTCGCCCGGCTTCTGCGTGCCGTCGGGGTTTTGCGTGGCCGGGGGAGTGGTCTCCTGACCGCCGGACTCCTCACCCTGATCCCCCTCTCCGGATGGCTGGCCGGTCTCGGCACCGGGCACGGTGACCTGCTGACCCGCGTAGACGACGTCGGGGTCGGTGATCTCGGGCAGGCCGTGCGGCTGTGGCTTGCCCCTGCTTGCCTCGAACAGTTGCGGCCATTCGTTTCCGTCGCCGAGCTCTTCCTCCGCGATCTTCGACAGGTAGTCGCCGGAGTGGACCGTGACCAAGTGCCCGTCCTTCTCGTCGGCAGTCAGGGCACTGTCACCCAGCTGCGTACGGGCGCCTCCCGCGGCCAAGGCGGTCTCGGGCATCTGAAGCCGCCAGCCGGACTGCAGAAAGCTGTTCGCGCGGAAGACCGTGCCGTCGGCCATGGTCCGGCCCTCGTTCAGGTCGGCGATCTCCCGCCACCGCTCGCCGTCTCCCAGCTGCTTCTCGGCGATGCCCCACAGGCTCTCCGCGGGCCGCGTCTCGCGCACCGTGTACGTTGTGCGGGACTCAGGCCTGCCTGACGCGGGCGCCTGAGCCTGCTCGGTCCCGGCGGCCTGGGCCTGGGCCAGACCGGGGACACGGGTCGCCGTGGCGGCTGGGGCGGCCTGGGCGTCGGAGGCCAGCGCCGAGCTGGTGGGCAGCAGCACCAGGATGCTGCCGATGAGGAGAGCCGCGGCGCGTTGCGAGGCGCCCATCCCGCGCGGGGCGTGCCAGGTCCGGCCCCGCACCTGTGCGATCAGCTCGTGTATGGCGCAGAGCGTGAACTGCAGCCAGCCGATCCAGCCCACCGCGACGAGCAGCAGCAGGAACACGCTGCCGGTGTCCTGCCGGTCGAGCAGGTGCGTGAGGTCGTCATGGGTGGCAGCCCAGATGACCGGGGTGGCCCAGGCCAGCAGCAGCGGCAGCCCGGCGACCGCGACTGCCAGGACTAGCAGGCTCAGCACGGCTTTAAGGACCCGCGCCAGGGTGCGGCCGGCGCTTGCGGCGGGGGAGGGGCTGGTGCGCATCAGTTTCCTTCGGGAGCTGTGACGCCGTGCAGGAGGGTGGCCTTGCCGTGGCCGGACACCGGCAGAGAGCCGATCCCCACCACCGACAAGAACTTGGTGTCGTAGGAGCCGGTGACCGTGACGGTGAGGGTCTTGGCGTCGGCGGACACGCTGACCGTGCCGGTGGCACCGGCGGAGCGCAGGTAGGTCTGGGCTGCGGCGGCCGCGGCCTGAGGATCCACGACGGCCGCCCTCCCGCTGATCGCGTCGGCAGGATCGATGGCCTGCCCGCCGGCCCGCGCGGCTTCCCCGGCGATGTAGTCCGCGCGTTCGGTGGCCCGCATCTTGTTGCCGCCGTCGACGGCGACGCCGATGATCCCGATCAGCGTGATGACGCATACGGCGACGAACACGGTGACGCCGCCCTGGTCGCCCCCTTGCTTCCCGCGCAGCCCCCTCGTCCGGAAGAACATCACGCGCCTCGCTGCCGGTACTGGTCCACCACCGAGGTCGCCGTCGACGTGAGCGTCCGCGTCCCGGGTACGCCCGGCAGCAGCAGGTCCGACAGGCTGACCGTGCAGGTCACGGTCACGCTGACGGTGCCCACTTGGCCGACGGGGACGCTCAGGCCGCCGGTGCTGACGCTGACGGAAGTCGACGCGCACGTGATCCCCTGATCGTTGAGCGATTCGGCGGCCGCCGCATGCGCGGCACTTTGGGCAGCCGCCGCCGTGCGGTGGATGGAGGCTTCCCTGGCCGCATCCTCCGCAGCAGCGTCGATCTTCGAGCCGGAGGTGACGATGCGTCCGCCGGCGATGGCCAGACACAAAAACATGATCAGCGACGGGACGATGACGGCTGCTTCGATGGCGACGCTGCCCTCATCGCCGCGGAGTCTGCGAGCCCATCGAGACGTGTACCGGACGTGGTTCATTCGTCCGGCCCCGTCCAGCGCTCCACGGGGCCGGACGCCGACTGGGTCACCTGCAGACCGGAGATGCCCGGGATCATCGACATGGCCGTCCCGGAAACCTGCACCCGCACCCGCTGCCCGTCGCTGCCGGCCGAAATGCTGTAGCCGACCAGGCTGTCGCCTGCTGTGCGGGCGAGCACCTCCCGCGTGCGGGCCGCACCGTCGGCGGGGCTCGACTGATACGAGCGGGCCGCGGTGAGGCCTTCGCGAGCAGCGGTCAGAGCGATCTGCCGTGCGTAGAACCACATGGAGGCCTGAATGACGGCCACCGTGGCAAGGAGAACGAACGGGAAGATGATCGCCATCTGGATGGAGGTGTCTCCGCGGTCGTCACTCCATCGGTTCTTCTGCCACCAGTGCTTCAACCGCCCTATCACGGTCACAGGCCGGAGAGCTTGCCGTTGTACTTGGCAACCACGACGGCGATGGTCCCGGCGATGAGCACGGCGCCGGTGACGGCGGCCACCCAGATGATGACGGTGGTGATGCTGATGTCGCCGCTGTCCGGGCGGCGCTCGCGCTCCAGCTGGCCTTCCTCGATACGCGACGCGATCCATCCGGCTGCTCTGGTCAGCGCGATGTGTAAGCGGTCTGCGGTGTACTTCACTGGGGATCCTCCACATGAGGCTCAACAAAAAGGCTGGGATGGAACGGGCGGACAGGGTCAGACGGTGAGCATGCGGATCACAGCGGGGAAGGCCATCAGCAGCATGACCAGCACGGCGAGCAGGGCTCCTGGCGCGGTCATCTTTTCGCTGGCGGCGTTTGCTTCCGCGCTCTGAGAGGCCAGCAGTTCGGTGGTGAGGGCGGCGCTGCGGGCCCTCAGCGCCGCGTAGACGGCCGCGCCGTCGGTGGCCGAGCCCCGCATGATGTCGGCGAGGTCGTCCAGAACGGGCAGGCCATACTCGGCGGACAGCTCCGTGAGCGCCTGATACGGAGGGATCTTCTCCAGCCGGGCCCGGCGCAGCGCCCCCTGGAGATACAGGAACGGCCAGCCGGAGCCGACCTCGGCAGCCTTCTCCAACGCTTCTGCGGGGCCGGCGTCGGCGGCCCGCTTGAGCGCGACCAGGTCGAGGTAGGCGGACAGGGCGTGCGCGAACTCCTCCCGCGCCCGCTTGGCCTGGTCGCGCACGGCGAGATCAGGCGTGATGAACAACAGCCCCGCGATGATCAGTCCCACGCCGGCGGGCATGTAGAACGGCAGCGAGGCACCCGCAATGATCCACGGGATCGTTGCGATCACCGGGCAGAGCAGGCCGAGTGCGGCGAGCGCCGTCTTTTTGAGCATGAACTGGCCCGGCCCCTGGCCGATCAGCGCCAGGTCGGTGGTGGGGATCCGGACGCCGGGCAGGCGCTCGAGACGGACCAGCAGCCACCGGCCCCACACCTCCTCACGGTCCTGTTCCGGTGCGGGCCTGGTCAACGCGGCCGGCGCGCTGCGGGCGAGGGCTGGCCCCAACGCGGGCTGGGGGCGCAGAAGCTCCCGCACCAGCAGGGCGAGGCCGGCGCCGACCGTACTGCCGGCTGCCACGACGGGGAGCACGTTCATGAGGTGACTCCTTCCGGCTCATGCCCGGCGACCGGCGCGTCCGGCTCCGTGACGGGCGGGGGCAGCCGGACCGTGCTGAAGAAATCGGTGATCATGAATCGGGGGATACGCCGGAAGGATCCCAGCTGCCGCATCAGGGCGAGGACCCCGATGAACCCGGCTGTCAGCAAAGCGAGCACCAGCTGTCCCAGGAGGGTGGAGTAGGGCTTGGTGTAGGAGGGCACGAAGAACCCGCCCATGACGACGCCCACCGTGATGACGGTCATCCACCGCACCGTGGTCCGCGGCTTTGCCCGGTCTGCCTCGATGGCGCGCTTCTTCGCGACCTCGTCGCGAACCGTGCCCGCCAGGTCCTCCAGCGCCTGAGCCAGTCCCGGGCCGCGGTCGTTGACCGACAGGATGAGCGCGGCGATCACCTTGTCTGCCGTCACATCGTTCAGCTCGTCGGCGAACGCGCGAAGTGCTCCTTCCGGCCGCCACCCCAAGCGCAGCCGGTCGGAGAGGGCGACGATCTGCGGTGCGAGTTCGTCCGGTGCGCCCTTGCGGCTGGTCATCATCGCCTGCTCCAGGCCCATGCCGAGGCGCAGCAGGCCGGCCAGGCGCTGGGTCCACTCGCTCAAAGCTTCCAGCTGGCCGATGCGGTCCTGCGCCATCTGGGCCGGGGCGATCAGCCAGGGCACACCGATGACGGAGGCGCCCAGCAGCGCGCCGCCCACGAAGTTCCCTGAAACCAGCCAGACAGCCGCGAAGACGCAAACGGCCGCGACCGTGAGGGTCCGCCCACGCAGCCGGGCATCCTCACCCTGGTCTTTCCGGGCGCGCAGGGCCTGCCACCGCTGGCGCAGCGGGGCCCGGCGCGGCGCCGTTGTTCCCGCGATCCCGCCGACGACGCCGATCAGCCCGCCGATGACGGCCATGCCGCACAGCAGGCCCCAGAGCAGGGTCATCGGCGCGCCTCCACCAAGAGAGGCAGCGGCGCCTGCCAGGCCCCGTAAGCCTGCTGCAGGAGAGAGGAGTCGAAGCCGACGCGGCGCAGGTCGTCGACGCAGCCCGGGTCCATCCGCGGTACGGCCCGAAGGTCACCGAACTCGCTGCCGGGGGAGAAGACCGTGTTCGTGGCCGGCCGGCCGTTCTCGCCGATCCCGGTCAGCTCCAGCACGTGGGAGACGTAACGATGGCGGCGGCCGCCGATCTGCGTCTCGTCCGTCATGTCGACGTAGACGATGAAGTCCAGGCCGTTGGCGGTCTGCCGGTAGGCCAGCGCTTCGGACAAGTTGCCCTGGGCCAGCGCATACAGCTCGGCGATCCGGTCAAAGACGATGTCCGGGCGACGCGCGTGGATCGTACACAGATTGCCGCCCGAGCCGTTCGTCAACGCCTGCATCATCGCCACGACCTCGGGGCCGCGGACCTCGCCGACCACGATCCGCTCCAGCGACATCCGCAGCGCCGGGTGCATCAGGTCCAACAGCGTGACCTCGCCGGCGCCGCGGCCGGTGACGTCCTTCTCCCCGTTGGACTCGCGCCCGACCAGAGAGACGACCTGCTGGTGATAGCCGTTGGCGTGGGTGAAAAGCTCGTCCTCGGTCTGGATGGTCGCGAACCGAGTCTCGGGGTCGAACTCCTTGAGCATCGCCCGCAGGAGGGTGGTCTTCCCGGCCTTCTGCTTCCCCGCGATCATGATGTTTTTCTCCGCGCGCACGCACGCGCCGAGGAACTCCCGCAGGATCGGGTCGATGGTGCCCAGCCGTACGAGGTCGTCAAGATTCGCGTGGGAGACCCGGTGCCGGCGGATGACCGCATAGGTCATCGGGCCGAGCCCCGTGATGGCCTGGAGACGGGAACCGTCCTGCAGGGACAGAGCGAGGGTGGGGTTCGCAGTGGAGATGGTGCGCTCGTTGTGCCCGGAACCGCGGGCCAACTCCCGCAGCAACTCCAGCAGTTCCTCCTCGGAGTCCGCGATCGGGCCCACCCGGCGGCGCACGCCGTCGCCGTAGTCGAGCCACACCTTGCCCGGGCCCTGAATGATGATGTCCTCGACCCGCTCATCGTCCAAATACGGCTGGAGCCGACCAGCACGGAAGAGCAGATCGTAGACAGCACGCCGCAGAGCTTCGTCTTCCTGCGGCACCATCGCCTGGGCATCCGACCACAGGGCGACGGCCTCGTTGATCCAGTCCAGGCAGCGCTGCTCCTCGCTCGCCCGGTCCATGTCCGGTGTCGTCTTCAGCAACTCCTCGCGCTGCTTGGCGACCTGCGCAGCGATATGCCGGGCGACCTTGTAGTCGACAGCCAACTGCGGCACGACGGCGCCCAGCGCCTTCGTACTTGAGGCAGCCCCGGCAGAGGTAACCGCACCGTTCGTCTGGTGGTGCCACGCCGGCAGGCGGCCCGGCTGAGGGCGGCCGGGGGCCGGGGCCACCGTGGGATCGGTGTGCAGGGGCTTACCGCGCACGCGTCACCTCGCCTCCTGCGATACCCACGCCGGCCGGATCGAGGCGAGCCCGCCGCAGGGAAGCCCGCTGCACCAGCAGCGTGCTCCCCGTTCTTGCCGCCTTCATCAACGCTGACTTGGTGAAGTGGCGCGGCTGTTCGCCGCCGTCGGACAGCACCAGGGCGTCCTTCGGCGCGTACGGCAGCGTCGCGACGACAGGCACTTGCAGCACCCGCTGCACCTCGCCCGCCGGGTACGGCCCCTCGTTGATCATCACCACGCTTACGTCGCCGACCCGTTCCTCCAGCGCGCGCACCCGGCCCTCTGCTGCTTGCAGGCAGCGCAGCGTGTTGCGCACGACCACGAACACGGCGTCAGCCTGCTCGGCCAGAACACCGGACGGCCCGAAGGCCCCCCGGCGGCCGAGGTCGATCAGAACGTCGTGACCGTGCTCGGCCGCGATGCCACGGAAGATGACCCCCAGGGCCTTCCACACCGAGCCCAAGCTCGCCGCCTGCGCGGGATCGGTGATGCCCGGCAGCAGCAGCCGGTCGTGCGATGCCTCGCTCTTGCCGTCCTCGCTGCTGAGGTCAATCAGCTGCCGCCAGAAGGCGTTGCCGAGGTCGCCCTGCCGGGCGGCGACCGAGAGATTCCGCAGCCCGTAACGGTCCCCGAGCGTGCCTTGCAGCAGCCCATGCAGCACAGACCCGCCGTCCGGGTCACACTCGGCCAGGATCATCCGCCGACCCGGCTCCAGCGGCCAGGACAGCAGCAAGGCCAGGGCACTCGTGGTCACTCCGGGCGCACCGCTGCATCCCGCCAGCGCGATGACAGCCATCAGCTACCGTCCGGGGCGGCGAGGACCAGGCGCAGGGCGCCGGCGGCTACCCATGCGGCAGCCGTGGGACCGTCTGTGGCAGATGTGGCGACGTCGACCACCACGATTCCGGTGCCGGGAGCTGCTCCGGATGCCTTTACCACCCGGCCGTTGATGGTCTGCGGCGTGGCATCGGACGTTTCGCCGGTGTCCGTCGCCCCCTGGACGGGAACGTGCACGAGCTGAACCTTCTGGCCCGGCACCAGCGCCGTGGCGGGGATCTGCTTGGGCTCGAGGCCGATCGGCACCAACTGCTCGCCGGCCTTCACCAGCGAGTCTTTCGTCACCTGCGAGGGGGCGAGGAGAGAACCAGACTTGAGCTCCACCGCGGCCCGTTTCCCCACCACCGAGTCCACCTCGTCGGAGCGCACTGCCTTGACGGCGGGATCCAGAGCGAGGGAAGCCTTACCCAAGTCGTCCTCCGTGAGGACCTGGCCGACCTGGACGTCGCGCACCACGGTCACCACCTCGGTGCGGTTGCCGACCTGTATCAGTAGGACGGCGACACCGGTACCTCCGGCGGCGATCAGCGCCAACGACAGGGCGATGACACCTGGTCGACGCCTGCGAGCCGACACACGGGGCGGAGCGACCGCGGGGGCCACGCGCCCCTGCGGGAGGAGACCGTTCGGGGCTGTGCCTAATCGTTCTTGGGTCTTACTCACCGTTCTCTCCTTCCGGCGGCGCTACCTGACGACCTGTACTTCACCGACCGACACCTGCACGTTCGTCTGACGGACTTCGGTGAGCTGGCCGGCTTGTCCGCCGCCCTGCCAGTCGATCGTCCACGTCGAAGCCGCGGTCACCGGGTACTTGCCGGTCTGGGCGGTGGATGAGGTCTTGGAATACACGTGTCCGCAGGTCGGCGACTGAGTCATGCCCGCGGATGCCTGGTAGGACGTGCCTGGGCCGCTGCATGTCACGGAGGCACCGTCACCCATGTGCCAGACGATCTTCGACACCTTGGCCGTTGCGGTGACGGTCACCCCGCCGGCCGACGCCGATGCGGTGTTCGGTCCGTAGGTCGTGGCGCCCTGGTTGACCCACATCCACATGGGGACACCCACGGTGTACTTCCCGGCCGCGCGCGGGCTGGCGATGTCCGGGCCGAGCAGCGTCATGGAATCGACCGCACGCTGGGCCAACTCCCGGGGGTCCACCTGCGGCACAGGAGGCTGGCCCTCCGGCACGACGACGAAGCTGGCAGGGTTGTCCACACCGCCGTCCGAACATGACATGAAATACATGTCGTACTTCTCGGGGTCTTTGCCATTCCACGCCGGGTGCTCTGCCGGCGGCTTCGGCTCGATCTTGGTATAGGTGCAGTTCAGACCGCTTGCACTGCTGTCGCCGCCACCCTGGGAGCCGCCCGCCTGCCCACCGCTGCCGTTGGAGCCGTCATCGACGCCGACGCCTACACAGAACTCGACGACGTGGCACTTTCCGGCATCGACGTCCGGGTCGTCGGCGTAGGCGGTGCCCGCCGTGGCCAGGACCAGGGAGCCAGTGAGGACGGTGATGCGCCGGGTCAGCAGGCTTGATCTTGAGCTGTTAACTCGGTGACCATCCATTTCGTCCCCCACTTTTCCAGCGTTGCGGTGCTGACGTATTTGATGAGCCGCTCCGACGGCAGCGGGACCTTCTTCTTCGTGGCCTCGTCGACCAGCGTCCAGTTCGTGGTGTCCACACAGTCCGCGACCGTGGCCTTGGGGATCTCTGCGGTGGTCACCTGGAGGACCTCCGGGTGGAGTACCGGCTTCCCGGTGGTCACCTGACCGGCCTTCTTCAGAGCCGCCAAGTTGCGCTCGATGTCCGCCAGAGCTTTGAAAGTCGTGTATTTCTTCACGTCGGTGCCCGCCGAAGATGCCTTCTGATAGGCCTCGGTCTTCGCTTCCCACGAGCGGGTGTATGCCGTTATGACAGCGGCGTCCTCGGCGCTAGTGGTGGAACTGGGAGAAGGCGCACCAGCCGTTCGAGTGGGACTTTTAGACGGTGACACATCCGAATCGCTGCTGCTGTCGCTACAACCGGCCAGCGTCACCAGACTGCCTGCCAGAAGCAAGGCAGTTGCGTGCTTTCGGGTGCGAACAGCGGTAGTGCTCATTCGTGAAGAGCGCGGTTGTGTTGCAGTCACGTTGTCTCCCCGTACGACGCGGTGCGGTACGACCGCTGCTTCGGGCGCCTACGCACAGGCAGTCCAGGTCGGCGGCCGGGTCGGGCGCAGTGGTGCGTTGCGTGGTGGCAAGTTACGCATATGCCTGCGGCCGGTTTCGAGTGTTTGTTCGTCAGTCTGCTTGGTGAGTTGTGTTTTTGGCTGTGAAGTTGAGGTGCCCGATGCGTTGCGGCGGAGGTCCGTCCTTGCTCGGTGTCTCTGTGTCGCGAGCCGGTTTGAGGTGATTTCATGTGGTGCTCAGGCGGTCCCTGGTTGGCGGCTTTCTAGGTCGGGCGACTGGCTGGGACATGCTGGGACTCGTGGGGTTGTTGGGGCGCCTGGCGCGATGTGGCCGGAATGGGATGCGGAAAACGGACCGGCCGCCCCTGTTCCATGTGTGGCTGGTGGTGTATCGGGCCCGGCTCGAGCTCGAGTCCTGTGAAGGATGGCCACACGGTGATCACGTCTCCGTCGAGGGTGACGCGCCGGTAGGGGAACCTGCGACGGAGTGCGTTGAGGTCTTCCAGTTCGTAGTTCTCGACTCCCTGCATCACCCAGGCGTCCCCGATGCGACTGGCGGACCGGGTCGGAGTGGAGGGTGTGTAGTTCCATGGATCTTCGCTCTGGTGAATCGAGTTGTCTGTCGACTCCATCTCGTGCGCGCCTCCAGTCTGCTTTTGCGTAGGGCGAGTTGAAGGCCCCTAGTGATGTGCACAAGTAAATTACTTGTTCGCTTATGTGAATGTCGAGTGGTTTGGTGGGTCGTTGCAGGGCTGCGACATTCGGCTGCACCAACCCACTGGCGTCACAGCTGGGTCCATGGCCGCGATGTGCCGCCGGTTAAGGGCATCCACACATCGCTGGTGGGACCCTGGAGTTCGAGGTCGTCCAGGACTGCCGCGCCCAGCGGTACCTGCCGGGCGAGGGCGTTGACGAGTGGGTGTTGGGCGGTCATGGCCTGCAGGTCGCTGATGCGGTTGTTCAGGACGCGCTGGGAGGCTCCGGTCAGGATGAACAGCACGCGGGGGAAGACGGGGTACCAGCGCAGCCATGCCGGGCCGGTGGCCGTCTGCGGTCTGGGGCGGCGGCCGGCGGGCTGGGACTGGTACGACCACAGGCGTGCGTACTCGATCAGTTTGGAGGCGAGGCGTTCGCTGCCCATGGTGGTCCGGTCGATCTCGGCGAACGCCCGCAGCTTCGTGCGGTGGCCGTCGCCAGTGAGGGTGTAGTGCAGGACCGCGTCGGCGATGACGCGGTCGCCGTCGCCGAGCGGGTGGGAGACCTCGGGGGTCCAGTCGAGAGGGCCGTGTTCGTCGCCGCGACGGCGGGCGTCGGTGACGAAGGCCAGGTGTGCGCGGACAACGGTCAGCGTGTGGGGTGTTTTCAGTGAGGCGGCCGTGGCGGTGGTGATCGGGTACGGGGGGCGGCCGCGCAGCGCGGGGAAGTCGCGTATGAGGCGGGCGCCTTCGCCGGTGAGGTACCAGGCGCGGGCTCCGTTGGACTGGGGCAGCACGGTGTATCCGAGCAGGTGGTGGCGGCGCAGTGTGTTGAGGGGGCGGGAGATGGCCTGGCGGCTGGCGTGCGGGCGCAGCAGGGTGTGGAGCTGGCTGGTGGTGGCCATGCGGTGTTGGGCGAGTGCGGTCAGGAGCTGGTGGGGGAGCGGTTCTGCGGGGCTGGGGGTGTGCCGGGCGCGTGCAGGTGTGGCGGGAGTGGTCACTGGTATCCCTTCTGTGTCCGGGCGGCGGGGTTGGCGGGGATGTGCTGGGCGAGGAAGCCGCTCACGCGGGCGAGTTGGCCGGCTGCCTGGGCTGTGAGTTGGTGCAGCGGGGCGGCGCCGGCTTTGGCCTGGGCCGCGCGTTCCAGGGCTGCCGTCTGGCGGGGGCGGGCGTAGTCGGCGAAGACCTCATCGAGGTGAGGGCCGGTGATCTGGACTGGGCCGGTGCGTCGGCCGTTGACGGTCAGCGAGATGTAGTGCTCGTAGCGGTCGAGGGCGGCGACGAGGGCGGGGCTGGGGTGCTCGCCCCATTCGGCGGTGATCGCGGCGATGGCGGACTGAGAGCCGGCGGTCGAGGCGAGGGTGGAGGCGTTCTGCACCAGGGACAGGCGCACGGGGGCGGGCAGACGGGCCAGGAGCTGGGTCATGCCGTGGACGTGTACGCGATATTTGCGGAAGTCTTCGAACATGGCGGCGATCGTTTCCGGGGCTGCGCCGGTGAGGGTGATGAGCTCGTCGAAGTAGGGGCGGAACGGCGCTCGTTGGGCTTCGGGGGTGTCGCGGCGGGAGCGCACGGCACGCAGCAGGTCGCGGGCGAGGAGCGCGGTGATCAGCCGGTCGGTGGGTCCGTTGCCGCCCGGGCACACCCACACGATCATCTTCGAGTCCATCGCGGCGCGGATGTTGTAGACGCCGGCCGGCTGGCCGAGGAAGGCGCGGGTGACGGGGTTGGCGGCGAGGCGGGCGAGCGGGTTGAGGACCACGGCGAAGGAGTCGGCGGGCAGGACCGGGAACATCGTCTGCCACCAGGAACGGGTCTCTTCGTCGAGGCGCCCCTCCACCGCGGCGAGCGCCGCAGTGCGGAAGGCGGGGTCGGTGAGCAGCGCCCGCACGTGGAAGACGGTGCTTTGGTCCTCGGGCCGTCCGGCCCGGCACGCTGTCTCGTTGATGGCCACCAGCACCGCCAGGGCCGCGGTGAGGATGGTCAGCGCGCGCGGTGCGCTGGCGTCGTCCCAGCCGAGCGCGGAGGCGAAGGCGTCTGCGGTGGCCTCGGCGACCTCGTGCGCCACCTGGTCCTGGTGCATGCCGAGCGGGTTCCATGAACTCAGCTGTGGCGCCGGCCCGTGGGCGTTCAGGTCGATGAGCGCGATCCGCTGCATCAGCGTGTCATGGGCCAGGAACGGCAGGGCGCGGGGCCAGGAGTCGCGGTGCGGGTCGACGAACATCAGCCCGCCTCCGGCATGGGCCCAGCCGATCGCCTGGGCCAGCGCGCGTTCGGTCTTGCCGCCGCCTGCTTTGCCCACCCCGACTTCGAACAGCGTCTCTGTGGCGTAGGTGGCGACCAGGCGCCGGCGGCCGCCGGGGGCCCGGTAGATGCCTTGCAGAAGCAGCTCGGGGTTGCCGAACTCGAAGGTCGGCAGGTCTGCGGGGAGCAGCGGCAGCCGGCAGTGCACCGTGGGCGGCTTGAGCAGGCCGGTGAGCTCTTCCAGGCGCACCCAGTTCGGGCGGGGCGGCTGGCAGTGCCTGAGATTCCAGCGGCGCTCGAAGGCGCGCCGGCTGGGCCAGCGGTCGGATCCGAACCGCCACGGGCCTACGAGCCAGCCGCGCATCGCCCACCGTGATCCGCCGCCGAAAACGTCGAAGGCGGCCTGGAGCTGGCCGAGCCGGGCCTCGGCTCGCCCTTCGGTGTTCGAGGCACACATCACGAGCAGTTGCACGCGGACCAGGTGATCGTCCTCGGCGAGCTTGCCGAGCGCCTCCTGGGGGTCGACGCGGCGGGGGACGGGCGGCATGACCAGACGGCGCCCGCCCCCGTTCTGCTTGCCGCCGACCAGCTGCTGCACATGCCAGGCCAGCGAGTCCTCGACGCCGCCTGCATCGCGGCGTATCCATCTGGCGGCCCGCTGTGCTTCACGCCGCTCCCGGCGCCGGGCGTCCGCCATCAGCTGCACACGGCGCGCCCGCAGCGTCCACTTGGGGGCGCGCTGGATGTCGAGCCGCACTTCGGCCAGGTCGCCCAGCTCCGCGCGCAGGTCGCAGACGGCATCGATCAGCGGCTGCAACGGGTCCGGGTCCAGTGGCACGTCACGCAGGGGAGCTGTGGGCTTGCCGCGCAGGATGAACTCCGCCCGCACCACATGCTTGCGCGGCTTGTCGGCGAGGGGACGGGCCCGTTTCACGGTGACGGCCGGCCCGAAGGGCGTGATCGACAGGAGGCGTTCGCCGCCGGCTGGGCCTTCGATCCGGTAGCGCAACGGGCTCGAGCCGTCGGCGCGCAGCCGGATCTGCACCGCCTTTGTCCTTCGCGGCGCCCACCACGGCATGCTCGTCGAGGCCCGGGCAAGCTGTACCCCACGGCGGAAGATCTCCTCGAGGCCGGGGTCGAAGTGCCTCGTCGGCACGAGTTCCAGTGCCATCCGCTCGGCCGAGGCCTTCCGTGCCAGACGGCGCACCACCATCTCGCCAATCCCCCAGACGACGAGGGCGGCTGCCATGGGCACGTACCAGTAGGTGATTACCCAGTCGGCAGCGTTGGCCAGGCTGGCCAGCAGACCGAGGACCTGACTGGCCGCCGTGTCATCCGTCCGGTCGGTCAGGTGCGGGGCTGAGGCGTCCACGGGGACGTTCCTTTCGTTGAAGTGCGGGTGAAGTGCCAGTCGGTGATGCGTCGGTCGGTGGAGGTGCCGCCGCGGTCCGTGCCTGCCCACACCAGGTGCACCACCGCCTGGTTCGGGCTGCCGTCGCGGCGGGCGATGGCGGCCTGGATACGGAAGCGGGTGGTGGAGAACGCCGGTGCGATCGCCTGGTCCGGGTCGCCGAAGAGTGCGGGCCATTCGGCGCGGCCGACCCCTGTGGCGTCCGCCCGCAGCAGGCCACGGCCGGCCGCGAGGAGTGTGTGCTCGTCGTCGGCGGCAAGGTCGGCGGGCCACGCATCCTCCAACGACTTCTGGATGGCGGCATCGCCGGCCACGCCCTCACCGTGCGGCGGCAGCGCGGACGCACTGGCCGACTGCGTCGACGATGCGGTGGAGGCCGTGGCCTGCGCGGGTGTGCCGGCCTGCGCAGTGCGGTTGCTTGGAGCGGTGGCCGTGGGGTGCGTCGTAGGGGCGGGCGCGCGCGGTGGTGCTGTGATTGCCGGGGTTCTCGGCGTCTGCGGCACCGTCAGCAGGATCCCCCCGGCACCGGCCAGGACCATGGTGGCGATCAGCAGCAGGCGCGGCGAACGCGCCGGGGAGCGGGTCATAGCAGCCGGGCCCCTCCCGCGTATCCCGGCATCGCGCTGACCGCGTTCAGGCGGACCACGGCACCCGGCCTGGGGGCGTTGATCATCTGCCCGCTGCCGAGGTAGATCCCGACGTGATAGATCGTCGCGTCCCGGCCCGGAGCGTCGGCGTAGAAGACGAGGTCACCGGCCTTGAGCGCGCCAGTGCCGAGGCCGGCGGGGATGCGCCGGCCGACACCGGCCTGCGCGGCTGCGGTGCGCGGCAGGCGGATGCCGGCCTGCGCGTAGGCGTACACGGTCAGCCCCGAGCAGTCGAAGCCCTTGATACTCGCGCCGCTTTTGCCGCTGGGTGAGCAGCAGATGCCGTACGACGTGCCGCCGGCGTTGCCGCCGCCCCACGAGTAGGGCACACCGCGCTGGGCGAGCGCCGCCTTGAGCACTGTGCGGACCTTTCCCGGCACGTTCTTCAGGTCCGGGTCCTTCGCGGCCGCCGTGTACTGGTCGATCCAGCCCAGCACGTTCGCCGCGTACTCACCTGAGTGGTTGTACTGGAGGATCGCGGCCTCGAGCTGGGCTCGCTTGGTCAAGTCCCTTCCGTTGCCGCACAGGTAGATAGCGGCGCCGAGGGCTGCGTCGTCGGCGTTGTGCGGGTCGGCCGCCTTGTCCCCGTTCGCGTCCTCGCCGACGCCCTCCCAGGTGGACGGCAGGAACTGGAAAGGGCCGACCGCGCGCTCCCCGCTGGCGGTGGCGTCCCACTTGCCGCCGTCGGTGTCCGGGAAGACAGCGGTGTTCTGGCCGGCACCGGAGCCGTTGAGGAGCACCCCGTAGATCTTCGGACGGATGTCTCCGCCTGCGGCGACGTTGCGGCCGAAGGCGTGGTTCGACTCGACCTTGGCGATCGCGGCCAGGACCGGCCAGCGCATGCCCCGGCACTCGGGCCGGTACTTCCCGACCTGCGCGGCTGCCTTCTTGTAGGCGGTCAGCATCCGCGCGGGGATGTCTGCTGCGGTGCCGCCGTCGGCGATCCCGCCGTTGTCCTGGAGCCCGGTCTGCAGTGCGACGTACGCGCTGATCGCGTTCGAGACAGGAGCCGCGCAGCACACGGCGGTGAACAGCAGCAGCACCATCACGCATCCCCACCGCCCCAGGCGGCGCCCAGGCGCCCTCACTGGTCCTCACTGTCCTCGGCCTGCCACTGCGCCCGCATCTCGCGCAGCCGATCTGCCTGGCGTTGCGGTTCTTCCGCGGGCCCGTTGTGCCGCAGCAGGTCCCGCATCCGGGCCCGCGCCTCCTCGCGCGGTGTGTGGCGGGAACTTCCTGCGCCGGGAAGGGCCGGGCCCGTCCTGTTCGGCGCAGGGCTCGCCGGGCGCGTGGCGCTGCCGCCCGCGAGCCGGTTCGGGGACGTTGGCGTGCCCGTCGGCGTTGCGTTGCCTCCGGCCGCAGATGTCGGCGCGGTCGGCCGAGCGGAGGCTGGCCCGGGACGGCCGGCGGGGCTGCCGGTGCGTGCCGTCGGCTGGACCGGGTTCGGCCGCGGGGAGGGGGCTGCCGTCGGTGCTGCCGGGAGGCGGCGGCTGCGGAAGGGGCCTGAACGGGCGGCCTGCCGGCCCGCGTCGGCCCAGGCGTGGGCGTCCTCGCGGACGGTGTTGCCCCACACCCGCAGCTGCTGGCGGGCGTCCTGGGAGTAGCGCGAGCCTCCCGCGCGGGCCCGGCGGACCGTGGCCGGGAGACCGACCGTCGCCCCGTACGTGGTGCGGCCGCCCCGGTTGAGGATGCGGTATCCGCGAAAGCGCACCAGACGGTTGTGGGCGCGCGTCGACAGCAGCGTGCGGTCGGTGTTCTGGTCGTGCAGTACCTGTCCCGTACGGTGGTCGATGACCTGGCCGTCCTCGTCGCGGTAGCGGTCGGGCGGTCCGCCAGGGCGCAGTGGGCCTCCGCCTCCCGAACCACCGCCGCCTGAGCTGTCGGTCGGGCCGCCTTCCTTCGGGTCGCCGTCAGCTGTGGGCTTGCGCCACTTGGCCAACTGCTCGTTGTCCGGCCGTCGGCCGATGAGCAGCCAGTGGGAGCCCTTCGCCCCGAACTGCACACCTGCTGCGCCCACGGCGGCCGCTGCGGTGAGCGGGGCGAGCCCACGCCGTGCTTCGGCGCCTGCGTCGGCCAGGACGCGACCGGTATCGACCGGCATGCCCGCCCCGTCGAACAGCGGCGTCAGTGCGCCCATCAGGCGATGGCGGGTGCCGAGCAGCCCGAACCGGCCGCCACCGCCGCCGGTGACGGCGCGCAAGCCTCCGCCGTAACCGCCCAGTGCGGTAGGGGAGTTCATGGCGAGCGCGGCGCCGAGCTCGGAGGTGTCGCCGGGCAGGTGGGTGCCGCCGACCTTGGCGTAGCGCATGCGCATGGCCATGCGCCGGCCGAAGGAGGTGATCCCGGTCAGCAGGCGGCGGTGCCCGGCCGCGCCGGCGATGGCGAGGACGTCGATGAGCAGGATCCGCTCCACCATCAGGTCCGGCCCATCGGTGATGGTCGCGTCGATGGCGATGCCGAAAAACGGGATGAACGCGCAGATCCCGACGACGGCCAGGACCGCGATGCCCCACAGGGACAGCCACTTCCACACGCTCTGGCGCGCGGGTCCGGGCAGCATGCCCGCGATGAAGGTGACGCCGCCGACGGCCGCTGCGGCGGCGCAGATGCCCTGGGTGCCGAGCAGCACGATCGCCGAGGAGAGCAGCATGCCGCAGATGAACAGCGCGGCGATCAGCAGCAGCCCAGCTCCGCCGACCCGCCACCAGGTGGGTTTCTCGGCGTAGGCGGCGCAGGACTTGCCGACCTCGCCGGCTCGTTTCATGTCCGCGAGGAAGGCGTCGAATTCGCGGTCTTCGTCGGTGACGAGCGCGTTGGTGGTGTCCAGCAGCTCACCGCCGGGAGTCAAAGCCGGCAGGCCGTCGCCGCTGCCGTCAGCGTTCGTGACGCCCTCGATGTAGTCCCGCTCGCAGTAGTGCCTGGCCGGGCCGTGAATCTTGCTGCACGCCTTCTTGCCCTTGTCGGTGACCTTGGCGCTGCCTACCTTGTATCCGCCGGTGATCCATTTCAGGTGAATGGCGTAGGCCTTGCGGTCGGCGGGCTTGGCCGGGTCGAGGATGCGTCCGTACTGCAGGAGCATGTACGGCTTGACGATCAGGGCGTTGGTGATCGAGTCCTGGATGGGACGGGCCACTTCGGTTGAGGAGACCGGCCCCTTGCTCTCCTGTTCCTGGCACTTGATCTCGGCGTTGCCGGCCATGCCCGCGCAGGGGTCGTAGCTGGCGAGTTTGCCGCCCCAGTTGTAGGAGTTGACGGATCGCTGGGCGACCTCGGCGGCCACCTGCTGGGACTGTCCCAGCGGCCCGTCCTGGGAGAGCAGGGTGTCGGGGCGGATGAGAGCCGAGGCGGCGAATGCCCCGATGAGCAGGGTGAGGAAGATTTCGCCCAGACCACGCGCGACCCGCCCGCGCACGATCATGAACCCGGCGAAGACGAACGCCCACGCGAGCAGCAGACCCTTCAGCCCGAGGGTGTCGACGACCAGACGGTCGTAGGTGTCGGCGACCTTCTGCGCCGGGCGGGTGAGGATCTTCAGCAGCGGGAAGCGGAAGGCGACCTCGATCGCCCACCCGGCCAGGCCGACCAGCAGCCGGATCAGGGTGAACAGCCCGGACAGAGCGAAGGCGAGGGCCTGCGTCTTGAAGGCGACGATGGAACCGCCTGAAGCGTTCAGGTCGTACCCGTCGATCGGTACACCCTCGGACGAGTAGATGTTCAAAGGGGCGAGCAGGTCTCCGGTCTCACTGCTGGCGGCCGCGTATACGACCTGGCTGTTCACCATGACGAAGACACCGGTGAGCAGCACGACAGTGCCGGCCGAGCGCAGCGTGCCGCGGTCTGGAGGGAACATCTCAAGCCCGCCCTTGCCTCGTAGGCATCCTGCGCCGCCAGAGCACGAGCGCGCCAACCGCCGTCGCGGCCGGCAGCAGCTTCCATGCGGCGGCGGTGTCACCGCCGTCCTGGGCGCTCGTGGTGTGGCGGCCGCGCTCGCAGTACGCCTTGGCCGGACCCGCTATCCGATCGCACGAGTCCGCGGGCACCTCGGCGGCGTCGGAGGCAAAGGCCTGTCCGGTGCGCGGCCACCAGGGCTCCGACAGCCTCGCCCCGAGCGCCCAGACGAGTACGCCGATAGCGACGGTGATCACCGTGAGAGCGCTCGCGGTTGCGACGGGGCGCCGAGAACGGCTGGGTGGATAAGAGGTCATGGGAGGTCCTTTGGACGGTCGCCTGTGGCTGCGCCGGCGAGCGGCGCGGACCCGGGCGCGGCGGTGCGGGGGCCCGGTGTGGTGGTGCGGCGTCCCGGTGTGGTGGTGATGGAGGAGGAGATCCGCTCGATGCGGGGGATGACGACCTTGATGCGGCCGGTGTTCTGCCGCGGGCACGCGATGAGGAACTCGCCTTCGCGGCCGCGTTGTCCCACGGGGGACAGGCCGGTGGCCACCAGCCGCAGCAGCTCGCCGTCGTTCGGGTCGAGACCGAGGAACTGAAGTCCCCGGCAGGCGCGTTCGCGGTCCGCGGTGCGGGCGAGCGCGCGGTAGGCCATCAGCCCGCGGTCGGGGCCGAGTTCCTCGGCGTCGTGCGACCCGGCGATCAGACCGGCGCCGTGCTTGCGACCGTCGTGGAGGATCTCGTGGACCAAGGCGGTGCCCTCGGCCGAAGACGTCAGCCAGTACAACTCGTCCAGGACCACGGCGGTGAACCGCTCGGGTTCCTCGAACGCGGTCTGACGGGCGATCGCCGCGATCAGGTAGAGGACCGCGCGGCCGATCAGCGCCTCCAGCGGCTGCTGGTGCAGGACCTCCGGATTGGCGAACGCGGCCTTCGGCGGCAATTTCAGACCGGTCGTCGTGATCACGATCATGTCGGTGCTGCTGGAGGCGTCCAGCCGTACCGGCGCCAGCGTCGGGTCGAAGACCATCCGAGCCAGGGAGTTGGTGGCGACGACGCGGATGAGGCCGGCGAGGGTGGCGGCGGCGTCCTGCCGCTTGCCCGTCTCGCGCGTGGCCATCTCCTCGAGGACCTGAGAGACGCGGTGCATGGACGGCTCCGGGCCGACGGCAGCCTGCTCCACGGCGTGGTGCAGGACCTCGCCGTTGGTACTCATCGGTCCGATGCCGAGCTGCAGAGTGAGATAAGACAGGGCGTAGTGGCGTCCCTCGGGCCCGTCGAACATCCGCAGCGGGTCTATGGACACCTCAGCCCGGGCGGCGTCGATGATCTGGACGCGGCCCTTCGCCGCGGTCCGGGCGAAGGTGGCCCACTCGCGAACGGGGGTGCGGTCGATGCAGATCGCGCAACCACCGCGCGCCCACACCGCCTCCGCGATCAGCTTCTGCAACACGCTCTTGCCCGCCCCGAGATCACCGACGATGCCCATCGAGGCCGACGCGTCCACCTTGGGCGCGTCTGCGACATTGATCATCACGGGGCGGGTGGTGCCGCTGTCCAGGTCGATGCCGAGGAACATCCCATTCGGGTCGCCGACCTCTGCGGCGGTGAAGGCCCCACCCAACGCCCAGTCCTCACTGATCTGGTGCTGAGTGAACTCCCGCACCACACCGGGCCGCGCGGTAGCGGGCAGCCCGAGGGTGAACAGGGCCTCTTGCAGCCCGGCGGGACGCACGGCCCGGTAGTCGGCGCCGCCGAGCAGCGCGGCCAGGGCCCGGGCACGGTTGTCGCACACGGCTGCGGTCGGCCCCCACACGGTCAGGACCGTCACCGACTGGACCTCGACCTCCACGCTGGTGCGGGACAGGCGGGCGTCCAGCTCGCCCAGGTCGCGGGCGGCGTCGGTCAGGGAGGCGGGCATACCGGTGGGGCGGGCGTCGTACTGGTCCGCTTGGTCGATGAGTTCGTTCTTCTTTCGCCGCACCTGGGCGCGGGCCTTCTCCGCGGGCACGAGTGTGAGGTCGACGGTGTAGTCGACGGGGAAGTCGAGCAGCTCCAGCTGGGCGAACAGATCCGCGCCATCCTGGCTGACGGCGGGCGGGCACTCGGCCAGCGCCAACTGCGCCTGGTAGCCCACTCCGGCGTCCGTCTCGATCTGCAGCCAGCGCCTCCCCAGCGGCGAGCCCGTGCTCAGCCGCCACCGCGCCTTGCGCCCCGACCGCGTGAGCTGGCCCGCGTTGGTGAGCTCGTCGACGTCGTCGAGTTCGGGGCCGACACCACCCTCCTCAAGGCGGACCTGGCCGAGGTCGGCGTAACTGGGGGAGCGCAGCACACCGTTCCGGATGCTCCCGCCGTACAGCTCGCTGCTCTCGGCCTCGGCCAGCAGCGGCTCTGCCAGGCCGCGGTGCAGGGCGTGCTGGATCATCCACACGATCTCCGCCGGGCGGGCGGGGCGGAATGCGATGCCGCCGGCGAGGGCGGCCTCCACCCGGGAGGCCTGCTCGCGGTAGGCACTCACCTCGCGCCGTGCCACGGGCGCCGGACGCATGCCCAGCATCGGGGACAGTTCGGCCCACGCCGCGCCGAGGGACGCCGATACCTGGAGGCCGGCGCTCTCGGTGTGCAGCGGCACCGCCAGCCACAGGGTGCGGCGGTGCATCTCCTGGTCGTCCAGCAGATTGAGGGCGGCTTCGACGTTCTCCACCCACGGGTGCCGGCCCGCACCTGGTGCCTGCTCGGCCGGCTCGATGCCCTCGATCATGCGCAGAGCGATCTCGCCCGGGTCGACCTGCGCGCACAGCCCGAACAGGCGCGGCGCACCGGACAACGACCGCACCAGGTGGGTGGTCCTGGCGAGCTGTTCGTCACGAACAGGGCCTGGGACGTAGGTGCCCTGGACGGTCTCCTCACGCCGTCCCTGCGCGTCCGGGCCGGGGTGCAGTCGGTAGAGCGCCCACACGCTGCCCTGCGTTGACCACACCAGGTGCCCGGCGATGTGACGGACCGGAACCCTCACCGCGCACCCCCGGCCTGCCCGGCCAGCGCGAGCAGCTGCTGCACACCCGACACCGCACGCAACGGCGCTGCGGGAGCCGCCGGCTGCGTGCGGTGGCGCGTGAATACCCGGCTCCGGGCCGGGCTCGGGTGCGGTGCCCGGGGCACACGCTGCACAGCCGCACGGGATGGTGTGGCCGCCGCGGCGAGCGCGGGCGTGTCCTCGATCGTGAAAGCGCCGAGCAGGAGACGAGACCGGCGGTCGCGGGCGGCCCGCCCGCCGATCCGCCCTCCGCGGGGCTGCCAGGTAAGCAGCACCCAGCCCAGGGCCGCCTGCAGCGGGGCACGCCCCCCGATCTTCGGCCGGCGCACCGCCCAGATCGTCAGCAGCCAGGCCACGGGCGGGACCGGCCCCATCCACGACCACCAGCAGATGGTCTTGATGAGCAGGAAACCGCCGACGACGGCGACCCCGATCTGTACGGGGGTGTACGGGCCGAGCGGGATCTTCCAGTCGGCAACTTTCCCCAGCACCCAGGGATGGCGACGCGCGGAGGTGTAGAAGCGGCCCACCCGGCCGGCGGCCGCGGTCACAGCCAGCCCCCGGCGCCGGGCGAGTGTATGCGCGAGGCCGGGAGCTCGGACTGGACGATGCCCGGGACGGCGGGTGCGCCCTGGGAGGGGTTCTTGACCTCATCCTCGAACATGTCCGCGAGGCTGTCGCGCGAGTTGTACAGACCCAGCGCGATCACCATGAGCAGCAGGGCGCCGATCCCCGCCTTCAGCGAGAATTTCTGGATCATGGTGACGACGACGAGGACCAGCAGACCGGCCTGAAGCCCCTTGGCCGCCCAGTTCTTGAACATGGTGATCCACGAGTTGCCGAGGTCGTCCAGCTGCCCGGCGAGCATCAGGCTGTGCACCGCGTTCACCGCGCACCGCCCTGAGCAGTCCCGGACTCCAGGCCCGCGACTTCCCACCGGCCCGAGCGGGCCATCAGCGCGAGCTCGTAGGCGAGCGGCCACCGGCCGTCGGCATCCCGGGCCTCCACCTGGACAAGGACACGCACCTTCGCGCCGTCGGCCGGCACCTGCTCGGCGGCCGCAGCCTCTTCGACGGCGGACACCTGCTGGACGGAGACCGCGACGTAGGGGGCGGGGGAGACCGCGGCCAGAGTCACCCCGGGTGCGAGGTAGCGGTCCACCTGTCCTGCCCCCGTCAGGTACGCGCCGAAGAACTCGCCGAGGGCCAAGGACAGATCGCCGTCCGGCGCCACGCTCACGCCGTACGGCGACTCGCCCACTGCGGCGCGCGACGGGCCGGCCACTACCGCGGGGGCGCCGCGCACGGTGAACGAGGCGCCGCTCGCGTCGGCACTCACGGGGACGACGAAGTAGCGCAGGCGTCCGTCAACGTATTGCGCAGCCACGGTCACCGCCCACTCGCCGCCCCCTTGCTGCGCACTGCGCACAGCGGTCACGGTTGCCGGCTTCGGCTGCGCCCCGGCGACCGGGTCCGGCAGATCGACGTCCGGAGCGAGGGACTGCGCAAGCCGCGCTTGCGCACTGTCCGCATCGGCACTGCTACGCAACCACACGTCGACGAACACCTGCGCATAGCCCGCCGGGTCGGCCGCGGCGGCCGCGGTGCGCACGGGGGTCGGCTTGTCCGAGGGGGTGGCCGCGACGGTGGTCGGGCCGGACACGACCGCGACGCCCAGGGCGACGGGGCCGGCCGCGATCGCGGTGAACAGGGCCAGGCGCGACAGGCGCACGCGCCGCCTCATCTTCTCCAGCCGGGCGCCTGCGGCCATCGGGGCAGCTGCGTCGCTCTCCGCGGCCTGCTTGCCAGGGGACATGGTCAAACTCCCAGGTCAGAACGTGTACTTGCCGACCTTGAGAAAACCCGCCGACCCCGACCCGACCACCGACCATGAACCCCCGACCACGGTCACGATGGGGACACAGAGCCCTCGGTCGGGGTCATGGTCGGCCCGACCACAGCCCCGACCATGGCCCCAGACAGTGCTCGGGCACGCCTGAACCGAACATCGCCGTGAAGACGGCCGGGGCGGGGAACTGGCCCCTTGAGCCCAGCAGACCCAGAGGGAAAGGCCGCCGAAGGACCGAGCCCGCGCCGGCTCCAGGAAGCAGGCTGCGCAAGGCGGTTGCGTACGACTTGGCCGAGTGCGCAGACCAACTCGACGGCCCCTGTCCGCTGTTGCGCAGTCCGCTGCACATGCCGAATGCGCAGGAACCGCAAACCGTTGCGCAGCCGCCTGCGCAAGGAGCCCCGCTGCCGCTGCGGCAACCGCCACTGCGCATCCCTCGGCCGGCACCAGGGACAGGGCGTGGTCGGCCCGACCATGAGCCCGACCACACCAGCGCGGTGCGCATGTTGCCAGAACGTGACCGATGGTCGGGGGCTGTGGCCGTCAGCGTGGTCGGGGGCGCCGGGTGAGCTGACCGAATGGATCTCGCCCATGTCACCTCACACAGCGGGCCCGGCCACCACGCTCCCGCCCGCCCGCTCCAGAGCATCGGCAGCCGCGCGCACATGGCGCGCGAGGAAGCTCGATGAGCCGCTTCGGGACGGGGATCCGCCGTGGGGCGATGGCGGCGGACCAGTTCACCCAGATCGCCAACGGCCTGTTCCGCGACCCGAAGATCTCCTTCAAGGCGAAGGGAATCTTCGGGCACATCAGCACCCACCGCGCCGGCTGGCACGTGACGGTCGCCGACCTCGTGCGCGCCGGACCCGACGGACGCGACGCCGTGCGCGGCGGCCTGAGAGAACTGCAGCTGCACGGCTACCTCATCCGCGAACAGCTGAGGGGCGACGACGGGACGCTCGGTGAAATCGTGTACGCGATTACGGACCGTCCCGCTCCCGTCGACGCCGACGTTGCCGCGGCGGCTGGTCCGGCGTTCGCCCCCGCGCCGGCGGGTGAGGTGCTGCCCGGCTTCGGGGCGGGGATCCGGCGTGGGGTGATGGCGGCGGACCGTTTCACTCAGATCGCCAACGACCTGTTCCGCGACCCGAGGCTCTCCTTCAAAGCCCAGGGAATCTTCGGGCTCATCAGCACACATCGGGACGGTTGGCGGATGAGCGTCACGGACCTGGCGCGCGACAGCCGCGACGGTGAGGCGGCCGTCAAAAGCGGCCTCAGGGAGCTGGAGATGCACGGCTTCCTGCTACGGGAACGCGAGCGCCGCCCCGACGGCACCCTCGGCGCGGCCTCGTACTTCATCACCGACCTGCCCAGCCTGCAAAACAGCAGGTCGCAACCGATGTCGGGTTTTCCACCGGTGGATAACCCGACATCGGCTAATCGCCCCACTAAGAACACCAACAGAAAGAACACCAACAAGCAGAAGACCAGCACCGTCCCTCCGCGCGACCGGAGCAACGTCGCGCCCACCCCCGAAGGGACAGACCAGCTCGACGCACCAGCGTCCCCGCCATCTGCCCTCCCGGCGGAGGAGATGCCTCCGGGGATCCAGCTGCTGCTCGAGATCGGAGCGAGCCGTCCGGAGCTCCTGCTGACCGGGAAGGCGCTGACCGATCAGGGCCGCGTAGCCACGGTGATGCTGGAGGCCGGCTGGAGAGCCGAACAGCTGCGCCACGTCATCACCGACCGGCCGCTGCCGCACCCGGTGCGCACCACGGTCGGCGCGATCATCGCCGCCCGCCTGCGGGCCGCTCAGGCCTACCCGCCGCCCGCCACGCTGGACAGCCGTCACCACCACGGCGACGTGAGGGAAGACGAACCACACAGGTGGCCGACGGCCGAGCGGACCCCCATCGCCTCTGCCGCACACACGGTGACCGAGGCCCTGACCTACCGGGCGCTCGTCGAATGCGCCGGCTGCGGCGTTCCCGCAACCGCCCCCGGCGAAGACCTCTGCCCGGCCTGCCTGGGCTGGCCGTCGTGCCGAACCTGCCCCGGACCGACGCCCCGGCGAGCCCACCCGCAGGGCGATGGCCGCTGCACCATCTGCGCCACCGCATCGACCCACCTGCTGAAAGGAAGCACCCCATGACCATCTACACACCACCGACGACCGGGATCGCTCAGCAGCTGAGCCCATTCGGGCAGCAGCCCAAGCGGTGGGAGAGGAAACGCTCCCGCGCCGTGCGCGGCGGCCACGTCTGCTGCGGCTCCGATTGCGCGGCCAACTGCGAACCCGTCCTGCTCCGTGAGCGGACGGGATGGGGATGGATCGACTGGACGGTCCCGGCCGATGGCAGCCTGCCCGAACACCCGCACCGGGTCGCCGTGTTCACCCCGGTCGCGACTCGGCCCCAGCGCCTGGCCCTGCGCTGGCTCGCCCGGCGACCGGCACACTGGATTGGTCTCGGCACGGTGACCGTACGGTCGGCCACCATCGTCGTTACGGCCTTCATCCTGATGGCGGTCGCCCTTGCGCTCATGAACGGCGTACCCCTCAGCATCGTGCTGCCGGCGGCCGCCTTGGCCCCGCTGCTCGCGGAGCACCTGCCTGACCGGCTCGATGCCCGCGCCGGCGAGAGCGCCCGGATCGTCGAGACGGAAGCAGCCTGCCGCTACCTTCAGCGCCTCGCCGCTCTGCACACCGGCGTCGTCCAGGCCGCCGTCAGCAGCGACCGTCACGAGGTGCGGCGCGCCGTCGAGATCGGCCACCACCAGCTGTTCGACACCGCAGACCTGCTCCAGCGCCACGACACCCGCTCGGCCTCCAGCGAGCTCATCGCACGGGAGCGGCTGATGCTGCGGCTCGCCGTCCAGACCCGCCAGATTGCCCCGCCCACGCAGGGCGACCTGGCTGCTGTCCGCAACGACCGGTTCGGCGGGCAGCCGCCTCTGGGTCCCTATCCGCCCGGGCCCCGCCGATGGCCCCAGCCCTGAGCCGACCACACGACCCCCGTCCAGCCGACGAAGGAGGAAACGAACATGCCCCACGAAGGTTCCGAGCAGCCCACCGGCGACGTGTACCTGCTCTTCGCCCACGAGGCCTACCACCTGGCCGCCGCCCAGGAGATCAACACCTCGCTCGTACCCGCAGCCTCCCTGCTGCACCCCCGTGTCCGGCAGCCCGACGGCGCCCGCATCTACGACCGCCTCACCCGCGGCCGCCAGCCAGGCGAGATCGTGCCGCTTGCCACGCTCACCCACGAACTGGAGGGCGGTACGCGCTGGCCGGAGGTCGGCGACTGGGAAGCGGTCACCGCGGATCTGCTCCAGCTCATCCGAGACCGTGAATGCGATGCCCTCAGCCTGCGCCTGCCCCATATCGCCCGGGCCCTGGTCTGCTCCGGCCCGTACAGCGAGGTACGGGTCTACGACCCGGCGGCCGGGCGGTATCAGGCCTACGGGCCTGCCGAACGCATCGACGTCCTGGTCGAGGTCGGTCGGCAGCTGGCCTGGGCGGAAGCCGGCTACGTCCTGCGGACGGGCGGCCGGGCATCGTCACCACGGTCATCGCCCTGATGCGCGCTGATCTTGAACATGTCCAATGTGTACTGGATCTTTCCGTCTTCCGGCGCGCCTCGTGAGGAGCGAAGGCACCAGCCGTGCGAGGTGCGGATGTGGCTGGGGTCCGGTGGTTGGAGGGCAGGTTCCGCTGCTTCACCGGGCCCCAGCTATGGGGTCTGGTGCCCGGGAAGGTGGTGGTTACACGGTTTGTCGGAAGGGACGTCCTGAAGTGAGACATGCCTGTGGGCCCCCGGGTGTCCCCGGGGGCCGCCAGGCCGGCTGCTGTTGGCTGGCTTACCAGCGATACCAGCGGCCCTTGCGGCCACCGGTGTCCGCGCTGCGCATGACGAAGCCCAGCAGCCAGACAACCAGCACGATGACGGCGATCCACCACAGTGCCTTGAGCGCGAAGCCCGCGCCGAAGAGGATCAGAGCAAGCAGAAGAACGAGAAGCAGGGGAACCATAGTTATCAACCTCCGTTGCTCCTGGTGCCCGGCGAATCGAAGAGCACACGGCTGATTCACCTGGTTTCTTCACCACTCTTGCGGGCACCGAACCCGGATTCTCCACCGGCGTTCACCAGATCAAACGCCAGAGCCTGAGGCACGGCCGCACCCGGTTCCGCCGAGCGGACCCCCGGCCCACGGACACCACCTGCCGGAGATCACCGCGCGGGCGGTGGAGGTGGTTTCCCGGCTCCGGGGCCCAACTCGGCGGTCGCGCGCTGAGGGAAGGGAAGCATACAAGGACGTCGTTGTGTTGCCCGGTGACGACCCATCCCTCCACGTCCTTGAGGTCGATCACCCCAAAGTCTCCTGCCGAAGATCCGGCATGCGCCGGGCCGAACCTCGGGGAGGCGGTCCACGTCCTCCGCGAACAGCCCTCCGCGTGGGGCGGGCGCATCCAGTCGGGCAGTGCGGTCATGGCTTCGCCGTAGCGGTGCGTCGGGTCCGGAAGGCGGCGCGCGGCGGGGCTGTCCTACTCGGCCGGCAGACGGAGCATCGGTTCGAAGGCCGCGTCCTCCTCGCCCTCGACCGAAGGGAGGAAGCCGTCCGGGACGGTGCGGGCGGCCGTGGTGAGGAGGCGGGCCAGGACCTCGGGCTCGGTGGCCGGGGGGAGGCGGAGGGCGGCGAGGAGGCGGTCGCGGACCTCGGGGTGGTCCGGGTTGTCCTCAAGGTAGTCGGCGTTGAGCGCGGGGGGACGGAAGCCGGCCAGGGCGTCGTGCCAGGAGGGGAGGACGATGGCCAGGGTCAGGGCCTCGGCGAGGGACTCCGCGATGAGGGAAGCCTGGCCCTCGGAATCGGTGTAGAGGACGGGGCGGACGCGGTCGGAGCCGGCTGGGCCGCAGAGGTAGTGGGTGCCTCCCGCGTTGCAGCCGGCCACGGGCTCCACCGGGAGACCGGCCGGCAGGGCGATCGACTCGATGGGGTCGGTCCGCGTGAGGTCGAACTCACCGTCGCAGGCGAGGTACGCCTCGACCTCGGGGTCGGCGGCGATCCGGCGGAGCAGGGCCTCGTCGGAGAGGGCGGCCGGGTTGAGGCCGCGGGCGGCTTCGGGGGTCAGGGGGTGGCCCGCGAGGACGTGGCGGACGGTGTCGAGGGGGACGGGCCGCCCGTAGTCCTCCTCGAAGTGCGCCTGGACGGCCTCGGGGGAGCGGTCGGTGAGGAGGCGGAAGAGGTGCCCGGAGCCGTCCGGGTCCGGGCTGCCCGAGGGGAACTCGATGCCCGAGCCGGTGCGCCAGGCGCTGCCGCCGGTCTCCCACCACAGGCAGGCGGTGACCCGCGGGGCGCCGAGGCCCTCGTCGACGAAGGCCGGGTCGTCCAGGAGCGGGCGCAGCGCGGCGGGCACCTCGTCGATGACACCGGGCCAGACCTGTTCGTCGTCCGTGGCGTACGGGCTCATCTCCGACTCGTGGTCGAAGCCGCGGACGAGCACACCGGCCGGGGTGAAGAGGACGGAGAAGTCGTCACCCGAGCCGTTGTCCATCAGGGCCGCCTCCGTCCCAGGCCCCCAGGTGGTGGAGAAGGAGTAGCGGGAGAACCGCGGGTCGCGGCAGATCGCCTGGTCCAGCACGGCCAGCGCACGCAGGTACGCGCGGAACTCGGCGGGGTCCGGGAGGAGGGCGGCGGTCGTGTGCACGGTGTCCATGGGCTCATGTAAGCAGCCGGCACTGACATCCAGGGCGGCGGTTCGGTCACACCTGCTCTCTCACACAGGGAACGAAAAGCCCAGCTCACGCAGGCGGGGCAAGCACACTGTGAGGCATTGCTCTACAGACGCGGCATCGGTTCGCACAAGGACGTCCTCGCGCAACGGCGCTCCACTGGCGACGAAGGTCCGCTTGCCCCTCTGCCATCCGCTCAGCGTCGGCCTTGAACAGCACCGTTACGCCCTGTTCAGCCAGTGCTTCCATAATCGCGACGACGTCCACCGGCATTCTTTCCTCCCGAAGCGCTTCGAACGCGCCATCGGACGAACATACTCACTCCGGGCCGGACCCTGGACACCGCCCGCATGACCCAAAGTGACCGATCGGGGCGCTCTGAGCTGGAATACGCGACACCTCAACATGCGAGCTCACCAGTCGGATGAGCTGGCCGCGGCCGCAGTCGGATTCTGGCCCGTCCTGCCTCAGTGTGGTCGGCACTGTCCACGGGTGGCCCACTCCGCCACCGGTCCGCATGCCCTGGCCAGACCGTCTGCACGCTGCAGTGGGCGCCTACCGCACCCACCAAGCTGCCTTGGCCGGCTACTGTGCCCGCCCGCAGGCCACCCTCGGCGAGGATGCCCGGCCGCCGCGCGGGCTGCTCTTGCCTGTGATGTACGACCGGCTCGTGTGCGGCCTGTTCGGCCTCGTCGGCCACGCCCTCGACATCGATCTCCATGACCACGCCGGCCTCGCCGACGGCGTCCGGGACCTGTACGCGGAAGCCGGAGCGGCCTCGCCGCATCTGAAGGAATGAGTCCGTGGCGGTGCCGCTGATGATCAGCTCAAGACCCCCACGCGTACGACGGCAACTTTGTGGTGGTCAGCGAGGGCCGACATCCAAAGCCGAACGATCTGCGGCTGCGGCTGAACGGGGATCTTGGTGAAACGGCTCAGGTCAGTACCGCGCCCCGCGGGAGGTGTCGAACTGGATGGCGGCACCAACAGGTCTCTGACCAGCGTGTTTTGCGTGCAATGTGGCGTGATCATGTTCACTTAGCCTTGTGAAATCTTGTGGATGTCTTGTGATTTGTTTGGAGATCCTTTAGGAATTGCCCACTCGTGATCTTTTGGGTGGGGGGATTCCGTGCGTCCGGCACGTCCGCTGGTTCTTGCTGTTGTCTTCGTCCTGGCGGTGTTGGCCGGGACGGAGCAAGTAGCTTTCGCTGTAGGTCAGTCCGCGGGTGTCGGTTCCGAGGAAGCCCCCGACCAGCGGTGGGGTTCCGCTGCGGGGCGCGGTCACACCGCCTCCGCGCAGGCGACGGACGCCTCCGCGAAGGGCGGGCGCGACGGGGCGCTTACCGGGCGGGGTGAGCTGCCGGTTGAGCAGGCCGACGGCGTTACGCGTCTGCCCAGCACCGCCCGGACACCCAAGCCCGGACAAGCCGTTGAGGTCGAGGCGCTCGGAACTGTCACTTCGCAGGGCTTCGACGCCAAGCGCAGCAAGGAGGTGGTGGGGGAGCGTTCAGAGCGAGAGCGCACCTATTTCAACCCGGACGGCACTTACACCACCCGCTTCTACACGGAGCCGGTCAACTTCCTTGCCAAGGACGGCAGCTGGAAGCCCATCGACACGACTCTCGTACCCCAGGAATCGTCGGGGCCCAGCACGATGAGCGCGGGGGAGGAGGGCTGGGAGACCGGTTCGACCGAGGCGCAGATCGAGTTTGGTGGAACGGCCGACGCCGACCCGGTGGTGCGGATGCAGGTCGACGAGGGGGTCTCCGTCGGCTACGGACTGGACGACGCGCACCCTGTGGCCGGGCAGGCCGAGGCCAGCACTCTCACCTACGAGAACGCGCGCACCGCCTCGGACGTGGAGTTCATCGCCGGCAGCGACTCGGTCAAGGAGACCCTGGTCCTCAAGGACGCCGGCGCGCCCACCGAGTGGCGCTTCCCGCTGGAGCTGGAAGGCCTTACCGCGCAGCTCGACGCCCACGGCAATGTGGTGTTTTTCGACGCTGAGGGCGCTGTTCGCGCCTGGACTCCCGCCGGCTGGATGCAGGACTCGAACCTTACCCCCGACTCCAACGAGGGCGTGATCTCCTCCGGCGTCACCTACAGCCTGGCCGTGGAGAATGGTCGGCAGGTTCTGGTCGTCACGCTCGACAAGAACTGGCTGTCCGCGCCTGAGCGGGTCTTCCCCGTACGTGTCGACCCGTCGGTGCAGAGTGTGGCCGCCACCTCGGGCACGTACGTGGAGTACCCGTACACCACCAACTTCGCCTCGGACACGGTCCTAAAGGTGGGCACGTACGACGCAGGCAGCCACAAGGCGTCGGCATTCCTGCGCTTCGCGGGGCTCGAGACCACCCTGAAGAACGCCTGGGTGGTCAGCGCCAACCTCGCGCTGTACAACACATGGTCGCAGTCGTGCACCGCACGGCCGGTGACTGTGCACCCGATCACCTCGAACTGGGCTGAGTCCACCACGTCGAAGTGGCCCGGGCCCTCGACAGGTGCCTCGCTTGCGTCGAAGAGCTTTGCGCACGGCTGGCGGCCCTCGGGCGCGGAGACCTGGTCCTGCGGTGCCGCGTGGGAGACCATCAAGCTCGGTGCCGCCGGCCGCAAGCTGGTCGACGACTGGACGCACGCCCGTAAGAACAATTACGGGCTGGCCGTGAAGGCGTCGGCCACCGACTCCAAGAGCTGGAAGCAGTTCGGCTCCGACGACTACCCGGGCGGCAAGCCGAGCCTGGACGTCACCTGGACCAAGTACGGCGCCGCCTACTCGCTCGGCGACTTCACCGCCCCGGTCACCGCCACCACCGAAGGCGTCGAGAAGGTCACCGTCACCAACCAGGGACAGGCGACCTGGCCCGCGAACGGCAACTACAAGCTGCGCTATAACCTGTTCGACGCCGCGGGTAAGGAGATCACCGACAGCGCCAAGATCCGCTGGACGGCGATGCCGCAGGCCATCTCGCCCGGTGAGTCCATCACGCTGGACGCGAAGGTCGCCCCGCTGACCCCCGCCACCTACACCGTGCAGTGGACGATGGAGGAAGTCGGCGTCAGCCGCTTCACCGCCGCCGGCGTACCGGGAGCGGCGGTCAGGCTCTCCGCAGTGAACATCCCACCGCAGCTCACGGCGGAATCGCCCGGCAGCGGCATCACCGTCAACACCCTCACCCCGACCCTGTGGGCCAAGGCCACCGACGCGGACCGCTACCCGAAGGCGGCCCTGCAGTACTCCTTCGAGGTCTGCGAGGTCGAGGGCAGCAACCTGCGCAAGAACTGCAAGACCGGCACGCGCGGCGACGGACAGCAGTGGGCGGTGCCCTCCGGCTGGCTGTCCTGGGACAAGACGTACGCCTGGTACGGGTACGCCTACGACGGCTCCGCCACCTCCACCCGCCCCGGCGCAGCACTGCTGACCACACAGGTCCCGCAGCCCGCCGTGACCAGCCATCTCGGCGGCGCCGACGAAGGCAAGGAGATCGGCACCCGTGACGGCAACTACGTCACGGCCGCCACCGACGCCGCACTGACCACCGTGGGCCCCGAACTGTCGCTGACCCGCACCTACAACTCCCTGGACCCGCGCACCGGCGGAGCGTTCGGCACCGGCTGGTCCACCCGCTGGGACATGCAGCTGCGCGAGGAAACGGCCACCGCGTCGGTCCTCATCACCCTGTCCGACGGCTCGCAGGCCAGGTTCGGCAAGAACGCCGACGGCACCTACACAGGACCGTCCGGCGGCTCACTCACCCTGGCCCGCCAGTCCACGGACTGGATCCTGCGGGAACGCTCCGGCGCCACCTACCGCTTCCTGGCGAGCGGCGTCCTCACCAAGATCAGCGACGTCGCGGGCCGCAGCCAGAGCATCACGCACGAGAACGCCACCGGCGGCCCGGTGAAGAAGGTGACGGACGACCTGTCGGGCCGCTCCCTGTCGTTCGGCTGGACCGGCCAGCACGTCACCACCGTCACCACCAGCGCCATCGACGCCAACACACCGGGCTTGACCTGGTCGTACACCTACACCAGCGATCAGCTCACCAAGGTGTGCCCGCCGACGTCGACGACCAAGTGCACGATGTACGAGTACGCCACCGGCTCGGTCTACCGCAGTGGCGTGCTGGACTCCGCTCCCACGTCCTACTGGCGGCTCGGCGAGGCCGAGGGCTCCGTGGCCGCCAGCGAGGCCGTCTCACGCACCGGCCTCAACGACGCCGTGCACCGCGACACCCAGCTCGGCGCAAGCTCGGCGATCGAAGGCACAGCGGACACCTCCGCAGGCTTCGACGGCGCCGACTCGGTCGTCGAACTGCCCGCGGACACGCTGAAGACGTCCGCCTTCCCGACCATCGAGGTGTGGTTCAAGACCACCACGGCGGCCGGCGTGCTCGTCAGCTTCCAGAACGCCGACGTGGGGGAGAAGCCCACCACCGCGCTGCCCGTTCTGAACGTCGACGGCGCGGGCAAGCTGCGCGGACGCTTCTACCTCTCCGGTGGCGTCTCCGCGGTCCCCATCACCTCCCCGCAGGCGGTCACCGACGGCGCCTGGCACCACGCGGTGCTGACGGCCGCCGCCAACACCCAGAGCCTCTACCTGGACGGCGTGAAACTCGGCTCGATCAGCGGCGTCATCGCCGAACAGTCCCGCGAGTACGCCTTCCTCGGCGCCGGCTACGCCAACGGCGGTTGGATGGACATGGCCGCCGCCTGGTACCCGTTCACGGGCCAGATGGACGAAGTCGCCTTCTACGACCACACCCTGGACCCCGCGACCGTCGCCGAGCACTATGCCGCACGCGCCTTCGTGGGGCAGCTGACGAAGGTCACGCTCCCGTCCGGCCGACAGCACGCCACCGCGACCTACGACACCGTCAGCGGCCGGCTCACCGAGCACACCGACGACAACGGCGGCACCTGGAAGGTGTCCGCGCCCACCTACTCGACCTCCTCCTCCACCTACGCGGACACCATCCAGCGCAGCACCCCGACCGGCTACTGGCGCCTGGGCGAGCGCGGCGGTGCCGAAGCCGCCAGCCCCCTGGGCGAGGACCTCGCCGGCAGCTACCTGGACGGGACACACCTCGGCAGCGCGGGCATCTTTGCCGACGGCGACGACACCGCAGCGAGCTTCACCGGCGACGGCGCGGTCGAGATGCCGGCGGAGTCGCTGGGCACCAACACCGCCATGTCGCTCGAGCTGTGGTTCAAGACAGCCGGCCCCGGAGTGCTGGTCAGCAACCAGGACGCCGACCTCGGCGACACCCCCGCCGGCTGGCGGCCCATGCTGCTGATCGACTCCGCAGGCAAGCTCCGCGGCCGTCTCTCGGGCACCGGAACCAGCCTGCTGTCGAAGGAGACCCTCACCGACGACACCTGGCACCACGTCCTGCTCACCGGCAACGCCGGCATGCAGGCCCTGTTCGTGGACGGCGCCCTCCAGAGCACCACAGCCACCGGCGTACCAGCCGACCGCTACGCCCACGTCTTCGTCGGCGGCGGCTACTCCTCGAGCGGCTGGGACGGCCAGGCCTCGGGCTACCGCAACTTCACCGGCCAGATCGACGAAGTCGCCTTCTACGACAAGCCGCTGGTGACCTTCACCCAGACCTCGGGCGTGTGGAAGTACGTCCCCGTGGCAGCGGGCCAGACGGACGCCCCCAACCAGCACATCCAGGCCCGCCGCAGCCTGGTCGCCGGGCGCGGCGATCAGTACGACGGCGTCGCGCTCGCCGATGCCCCAGCCGCCTACTGGCGCCTGGGCGAAGACGAAGGCACCGCCCTGGGCAGCGAGGTCGGCGGCCCCGGAATGTACGCCACCTTCCGCCCGGACGCCGGCACCGCCTCACAGCTCGACCAGAGCGGCGTGTTCGGCGCGGGCGACGACCGAGCCGTAAAGCTCAGCGGCGGAGGTGCCGTGCAACTGCCCGCGTCGACCCTGGCGGGCACCGCGGACATGTCCGCAGAGCTGTGGTTCCGCACCACCACCGCCTCCGGGGTCCTGCTCGCCTTCCAGAACGCGGCAGCCGGCCAGACACCCACCTCCGCCCTTCCCGTCCTCAACGTCGACGCCGCAGGCAAGCTGCGCGGACGGTTCTACCTGACCGGTGGGGTGTCCGCCGTACCCATCACCTCACCCGCCGCGGTCACCGACGGCGCATGGCACCACGTCGTCCTGACAGCGGCCAGCACCACCCAGAGCCTCTACCTGGACGGCGTGCAGCTCGGCTCGATCACTGGCGCGGTCGCCGACCAGAGCCGCACCTACGCCTACCTCGGCGCCGGCTACGCCAACGGCGGCTGGATGGACCTGCCCGCCGCCACCTACTACTTCAACGGCCAACTCGACGAAGCCGCCCTCTACCGCGGCACACTGACCGCCGAGCAGGTCTCCGCCCACTACCGCGCCCAAGCCGAGGCCGCCGACTCCGGCCTGACCTCCACCGTCAAGGTCACCGACCCGCAGCAGCACACCAGCACCACCAGCTACGACGCCCTGCGCGGCCAGCGCGTCCTCGCGGCGAAGGACGCCACCGGCGCACTCACCTCCTACGCCTACGACACGGCCGGCAACCTCCACACCGTCACCGACCCCAACGGCCACGCCACGGTCACCGGCCACGACGCACGCGGCAACGCCGTCTCCAGCACGACCTGCCGGGACGCCGACTCGTGCTGGACGAGCTTCTCCTCCTACTACCTCAACGCCAGCGACCCGCTCGACCCGCGCAACGACAAACCGCTCACCCTCAGCGACCAGCGCTCGAGCGACTACAAGGACACCCGCTACCGCACCCAGTACACCTACAGCACGCTGGGCCTGCCTACGACGGTGACCCGCCCCGACTCCTCGGCCGCGACGACGACCTACACGGCAGGCACCGAGGCTGCCGTCGGTGGCGGCACGGTCCCGGCCGGCCTGGTGCTGACCCAGACGACGCCGGGCGGCGCCAAGACCTCCTACCGCTACTACGTGAGCGGCGACCTGGCCGAAGTCACCTCGCCGTCAGGGCTGGTGACGTCCTTCACCTACGACGGCCTGGGCAGGAAGACCGCCGAGAAGCAGGTCTCCGACGCCTTCCCGGCCGGCGTGAGCACCAGCTACGCCTACGACGCGGCCTCGCACGTCGTCACCGAGACCGGCGCCGGCGTACAGAATGAGATCACCCAGGTCACCCACACGGCCGTGACCAGCCGATCCTTTGACGAGGACGGCAACTTGCTGTCGGAGTCGACGAAGGACACCACCGGCGGCGACCCGGAGCGCGCCGTCACCTACCACTACGACGCCCACGGTCTCAATGACAGCGCCACGGACGCCGAGCAGAACGCCACCCAGTACGAGCACGACGAACTGGGCCGGACCGTCGGCGTGACCGACCCGGCGGGCACCCACGTCACGTACACCTACACGGCCGGGGACCAGCACGCCACCACGGTCCTGGACGACTGGACAGGCGACCCGTCCGGTACCACCAGAGACTTGACGCTGGTCTCCAACGCCTACGATCCGGCCGGCCGCCTGGCGTCCACCACGGACGCGATGGGCGCCACGACCGCCTACACCTACTACGACGACGGCCTCGCGGCCACGACCACCGCCAAGCAGGTCACCCAGGCTGACGGCACCCGCCACGACATCGTGCTGGAGTCCGACACCTACGACCCGGCGGGCAATCTCACCAAGCAGGTCACCGGCGCTGGCACGACCACCCAGACTTTCACGGTCGACGCGCTGGGCCGCACTCAGACGAGTGTGCTCGACCCGTCCGGCCTGAACCGCACCGCGACCTACACCTACGACAGCGACGACCGCGTCAAGGAACAGACCCAGACGATTGCCGGGACCAAGAAGCTCACCACGACCTCCGAGTACGACCCGGCGGGCAACGTCACCAGGCAGACCGTCACCGACGGCACCACCACCCACATCACCACCGGCACCTACGACAACCGCGGCCTGCCTCTGACGTCGGTCAGCCCGCGTGGCAACGCCGCTGGCGCCGACCCGGCCGCCTACACCACCACCTACCGCTACGACGCGCTGGGCCGCCCGGTGCAGCAGACCGCCCCCACCGTCCAAACCGAAGAGAACGGCGCGGCAGCCACCACGGCAAAGCCGACCACGCTCACCGGATACAACACCTTCGGCGAAGCCACCGCTGTACGAGACGCCCGCGGCAAGGTGACCCGCACCGAAGTCGACCGCCTCGGCCGCACCACCGCCGTCACCCTGCCCGACTACACCCCGCCGGGCGCCACGACCGCCCTGACAGCGACTGCACGCACCACCTACACGGCGCTCGGCCAGCCGCAGACGGCGACGGACCCCCTGGGCCGCGTCACGCGCTACGCCTACGACCAGCTCGGGCAGCTGACCGCCCAGACGGACCCGGCCGCCGACGCCGCCACAGCGGTCGCGGCGGAAACCGACTCGGACCTGCTCAACCCCGAGAGCGCAGACGGCGGCGGAGTCACCCGCACCACCTGGACCCCCACCGGCCTCGAGCTCTCGGTCACCGACCCGATGGGCGCACGCACCGAAGCCACCTACGACGAACTGGGCCGCCAACTGACGGCAACCACCGTCGAGCGCTACCCGACCAACGCCAACCTGGTCAGCCGCTACACCTGGAACGACGCCGGCAACCAGACCGCGTCGACCACGCCGGCGGGCATCACCACGACGAGCACCTACAACGCGGCCGGCGAGCCGAAAACGCTGACCGACCCGGCCGGCACCACCAAGTTCGACTACGACGGCCTGGGCCGCCAGACGGAGACCACGGACGCGACCAACCGCCGCATGACCACGGCCTACGACGCCCTCGGCGACATCACGGCCAGCACCGACTACGGCACCGGCACGACCGCCCTGCGCACAGCGACCGCCGAATACGACGTCGAAGGCAACCGCACGGCGGCGATCCCCGCAGGGAGCAAAGCCCGTTCGACGTACGCGTACGACGCACTGGGCCGCACGACGACCCAGACCGAACCGGTCACCGCCACGACATCGATCACGACGACACTCGGCTACGACGCCTCAGGCAACCTCACCCGGCTGACGGACGGCCGCGGCAACAAGACCGTCTACACCTTCAACAGCCTGGGCCTGCCCGAGTCGACGATCGAGCCGTCCACGACCGCACACCCGAACACGGCCGACCGCACCTGGACGACCGTCTACGACAAGGCCGGCCAGCCGGTGACCGAGCTCCTGCCGGGCGGAGTGAAGCGTGAGCGCACCTATGACGGCCTCGGCCGCCTGACGAGAGAGACAGGCACGGGCGCGGAGGCAACGACAGCGACCCGCACCCTCGGTTACGACCTGACCGGCCGCCTGACCTCGATCGGCACGGCGGACGGCCTGACCCGCAACACCTACACCTACAACGACCAAGGCGCGCTGCTCACCGCCGCAGGCCCGGGCGGCATCTCCGCGTACGCCTACAACGCCGACGGCAGCATGACGCAGCGCACCACCACGGCAGGCACCACCGATTACACCTACGACGCCGCCGGCCGCATCGACACCGTCCGGGACTCGATCACCGGCAACAACGTCCTGTACGACTTCGACGCGGCAGGCCGCCCCAGCCTGGAGCAGTACGCCACCAGCCCGACAGGCACCGCGCCGTACACAGTCACCGCCAAGCGCACCTACGGCTACGACGAACTGGGCCGCCTGAACACCGACGCCGTCACGTCGGCGGACGGCACGACCAGCGTGGCCTCGACGACGTACGGCTATGACCTGGACGACAACCTGACGTCGAAGAAGACCACGGGCACGGCGGGCGCGGGCACCAACACCTACACCTACGACTACGCGAACCGCATGACGTCCTGGACGAAGGACGCCACGGCAACCACGTCGTACGAGTGGGACGCGGCGGGCAACCGCACCAAAGCAGGCACGACGACGGCGACCTTCGACGCCCGCAACCGCCAGCTGACGGACGGCACGACGACCTACACGTACACCGCACGCGGCACCCTGTCCTCGACCAGCACCGGCAGCGGATCCGCCCGCGCACTGACCTTCGACGCCTTCGAACGCAAGATCACCGACGACGGCGCAACCTACGCGTACGACTCCCTGGACCGCCTCCAGACCCGAGGCTCAACGACCTTCACCTACGACGGAGGCTCCAACAACCTCGCCAGCGACGGCACGACCGACTACAACCTCACACCGGACGGCACCCTCCTCTCCCTCTCCACCGGTACCACCGACCAGTGGGCCCTGACCGACCAGCACACCGACCTGGTCGCCGGCCTGACCACGGACGGTAAATCGGTCAGCGGCTCGACCTCCTACGACCCCTTCGGCAAGGAGACGGCAACCAGCGGCACCACCCCGGCAGTCGGCTACCAGTCCGGCTGGACGGACCCGGCGAGCGGGGACGTCAACATGGCCGCCCGCTGGTATCAGCCGGGGACGGGGTCCTTCGGATCGCGGGACACATGGCAACTGGACCCGGAACCCTCCGGAGAAGCCAACCGGTACGGCTACGTCAACGGCGGACCGCTGAACGGGACCGACCCCACGGGACACATACGGCAACGCGATATCGGAAGCGGAGTGGGCTCCACGGGAACCATGGGCTTCCGCGGCAGCAGCCGATTCACCACCCGCCGCTCCTCATCCTCACGTAGCCGTGCCAGCAGCAGTAGCACGGGAAGAGGAACCGCGAGCCGCGCACAAGCCCGCAAAATGCAAAGGGAGATGAACCTCGGCTCCAACCGCGGCCCCACCCGTTCGACCAACGGTCGGCCGCCGAAGGGCCCCGTCAAGGGGAAAGCCAGCGGGCGGCCGGTGAACGGAAAGCCCACCGCTCCCAAGCGTTCAACCCCCACGACGAAGCAAGGCAAGGGCACCACGACCCCCAGGACGCCACGCCCACCGCAAAACCCCAACAAGGGTCCGCGCCCCAAGACAGCGCCCAAACGGTCTGTGCCGAAGTCGAAGGTGGACACGTCACACATCCAGAGGCAGTCTCTGAATCACGCGATGGAGGTGAATCTGCAGGCGGTACTGGAATCGGTCCTAGAGGCAACCCTGGGAGATGCGCAAACGTTTGACCCAGGCACCGTATCTGTGCAGGAACCGCAGAGTGCGCAAGATCTTCTTGCCGAAAGCGGGGACGGCGCTTCTGTAGAGGGGCCTGATCGAGACCGCAGTAGCCGATGCGACACAGGGGCAGGCTTCAGCCCTGGCGGCAACATCGTGTACCTGCCACGCAGGCAGCATGCTGGTCAGTGCGTTGCGACGGGAGCCTTCGCTAATCTGACTCAAGCCGACTATGTGCCGCCTCCCCGCCCTAGCCTGAGTTTCCCTTTGCCGGGCCTGAGGGGCCTACCGTCGGACAATCGAGCCCGAGGGCATCTCATTGGATTTGCAATGGGTGGGTCTAATAATGACACCAGGAATTTTATACCTATGTATCAAACGGCGAATGATCGTATGTTCAAGAAGGCAGAGAAGGTTGTAGTAGACTCGATAAAGGCTGGTGGGCATCAAGTTGTTCAAGTAAGTCCGGTGTACGGAGATCCGGATTCCGTAATTCCGACGAAGGTGAGGTTCCTTTCGTTCGGGTCGGAGGAGGTTCGTTGCGAATTCGATAACAATGAGAAGGCTACATATAAATGCTGGTGAAATTTGAGGATGGTGGGTTCATGGCGTCACTGGAGCGCTTGAAGGAGATTCTCGGCGCGCCTCCAGTAGGTCTTGAGGGAGACTTTCTCGGCGTGGAGAGGGAATTGGGGGTGGAACTTCCGGTTGAGGTGAAAGAAGTTGGCTCGGTCTACGGAGATTTGCTGATCTCTGACTTTATCTTCATATTCGGCCCTAAATTCATGGTGGAGAAGGGGGTGTGGATGAGTGAATATGTGCGCGATGGTGAAGATGTTATTCCGAGGGGTGTGCTCCCTGAAGTTGGCGGGATGCTTCATTGGGGGCACTCGATTGAAGGAGACAAATTCTTCCTTGAGCGTCGAGAAGGGGGGAAGTGGACTGTGTCTGCATTTCGGAGGAACTGGGGTGACTGGTACGAGAGCGATGACGGCCTCATTGACTGGATGGTGAAGGTCTTTGAAGGGAAGTGTGCCGTGGATTGGATGCCTGAATGGCCAGCAGTTCACTGGTTTGAGGGGAGTCGCTGACAACGGCTCTGAAGGTGATGCCGGGACGGTGTCCGCTTCACTTCGTACCACGTCAGGCAACCACAGCGGCTTGTCGCCGGGGCGATCATGCAGGGGGAGCAGGTCGGGGCACGCTGAGGTGCGTAGTCGGTGTAGCGGCCGCCGAGGTCTTCGAAGCCCGGCAGGTCCCACCCTCCCTCTTTGATCTGCCACAGCAGCGCAGGTGCGAGACCGCGCGTGTGGGGGTTGATGGCCGCCTCGCGTTGCTGCGTCCATACACGCGGATGGTCCTGGCTCAGGCCTTTGACGAAGACCGTGTCCCTGGCTAACGACCTCGTGCACGGTTGGCCGTGGCCCGGCGCCCGGTAGTTCGTTGAACTGGGCATGATGGGGGTTGGGGTGCGTGAGTTGATCATTGCGGAGTACCGGGTCACCGGGCTGTCGCCGCAGGTGATCGGTGAACTCATCGCAGAAGTGGGGCCTTTGTGGCACGAACGGCATCAAGCACGCCTGACGGCTCGGCCGCGACGACGGGCTGTAGGGGCCGGGGCGAAGCACAAGTTCGTCTTCGTCGACCGGCTGCTGGCCACGCTGGTGAGTCTGCGCCACGGGACCACTCATGACGTGCTGGCCTGCTGGTTCGGTGTGGACCGCTCCACAATCACCCGGGCCATCGGCGAGGTACGGCCGCTGCTCGCGCAACGGGGCTGCACCGTCGCCCCGGACGTCCGGCTGCGCACTCTCGCCGAGGTCATCGAGTACCTGGGGGCCGGTGGCCAGACCGGGATCATCGACGGCACGGAGATCCGCGTTCGACGCCCGGTCGCAGGTCGCAAGGACCGGGACAAGTTCGTCTCTGGCAAGACCAAGCAGAACGCTGTGAAGACCATGGTCCTCACCGACGCCGAGGGGCGCGTGCTGTTCTGCAGCCCGGTCCGGCCGGGCAGCTGCGCCGACATCACCCAGGCCCGACAGCTCGGACTGGCCCAGCTCCTGGCCGACGGCCCGTTCATGGAGATCCTCGCGGACGCCGGCTACCAGGGCATGGGCGCACAGACCGGCGGCCGCGTGATGACGCCACCGCATCGCAAGTTCAAGAGGAACGCTCCCGCCTGGTACGAGGAACGGCACGAGCTCCAGCGCAAGGCGCACTCCTCACGGCGCATCCACGTCGGCACGGCATCGCCCACCTCAAGAACTGGCGGGCTCTCGCCCGCCACCACGGCCGCCGCGAGCACATGAGCGACATCGTCCAGGCAGTCGCCGGATTGCTTTCACACCAGCAGACCGCCACCCGGCCCAGCGGCTCTCGAGTGTGAGAACCGGGTGGCGGATCCGCGTCCTGCGACGTGACACGGCCAACCGCGCACGAGGTCGTTAGGGCCTGTCTGATGGGTCGTGGTACGCGTGATGAGCCTGAGCTCAGTGCAGGTCTGCCTGGAAGGCGTGACGGTGATCGGCGGGGCAGGTGAAGATGCGCAAGTCTCCCCACCGGCCGACGACCACCCCTGTCTCGTCGTCGCTGGCTACGGTGAACAGGAGTGTCATTGCCGTGCCACAGGCACCGCAGGCAAAGACTGTGGGGTGCGTCAGGTGCCATGTTGGCCAGCCGCCGAGTTTCCAGCCGGCGAGGCGGGTGATGGCATCACCGCCGCCGGTCTGGCGGACCAGGTCCTCAATCCGCGGGTGGAGTTCTGCTGGCAACTCCTCACGGAATGGGAAGTCGGTAACGTGCTCGGCGGTGATGACGCAAGCCTGCGGCAGGTAGCCGTCCTCCTCATACCGTGAGGGCGGCGGCGGGGTCGTCAATTGGTTGATCACGTCAGCGGCCCGTCGCCATCGCACCTCAAGCACAGGGCTGATGTCGGCTTGCTGGGCCGGAGGATCCCAGTGCTCGTTGGGACACCAAAGGATTTGCAAGAGGTCGGTCCCGGCGGGCCACCAGGGACCTGGCGCGTCGCGACGGAAGATCTGCGCGACCGGCACCATAGCCGTGGCAGGCACGCCATTAGCGCTGTTCATGTCGGGCAAGGAGCACTCGGGCCATGGTTCGTCACTCGGCCACAGCAGTGGTCCGCCGATAGAGCTGGTCCTGCAGTCCGGCTCTGCCTGCTCGGGATGGAAGATGACCGCGTCGCGCGCGTAGGGAGCGAGTTCGGGCAGCACGGCGAGTATCGCTTCAACCGTCGGCCTGGGAGTGTGGGTCATCATGCCTTCCGGACAGCTGCTCGTAGATCGCTCGCAGCGTATAGGTCAACTGTGACAGTTGCTCCGACCGCGAATCACGAGCGGAGCCACAGCCGGATGGCGGCAGCCGTGACAGTGCCGTGAAAGACGTACGCCCGCTTCTCCTATCTCGTTGCTACAGCGCGGAAGCCCTTGAGCGCCAGGATGGTTCGTTCCACTTCATTCCGGCGGGCATATCGTCCGCGGTCGAAGGCGGGAGGCTGGCCGCCAGCACTTCCGCGACGTCGGCGGTTGGCTTGCTGGCTCCTCGGTGCGGGGATGGTGTGCTTGATGTGGCGCCTGCGCAGGTATGTCGGATCGTGCGGAACGAGTACGCCCTGTCTCCGCCAAGATGGTCGGGCCGGGTGCGCGGGCGGCCGCCGCTGAGACGGGGTACGCGAATACGGTCCAGGACCGGGATCATCTGGGGCGCGCCACCCCACTGGCCCGGCGTGATCAGCAGTGCCAGCGGGCGGCACCTCCCCTCCCAACCAGGTGGATCTTGGTTGTCAGGCCACCGCGGGAGTGGCCCAGGGCCTCATCCTCTCGATGCTGGGCAGGCTGAGAGCGCTTGCTGCTGATCCAGGGCGGTCGGTTGCGGGCACCGGCCGCGTGCTGGTGAACCCGGCACACGGTGGAGTCCACGCTCACCATGGACCAATCGAGGCGCCCCTCGGCGTCGGCGTCAGCCTGAACGGCACGCAAGACCGTGTCCCACGTGCCGTCCGCCGACCAGCGCCTAGGTCTGTCGTAGATCGTCTTCCAGCTCCCGAAGCGCGAGGGCAGATCACGCCATGGCACACCGGTCCGAAGCCTGAAAAGGATCCCGTTGATGACGATCCGGTGATCCTTCCACCGGCCGCCTCTGCCAACGGCCTTCGGTAGATGCCCTTCCAGACGAGACCACTCGCGGTCTGACAGGTCACCCCTCCCCACGCCGAACAAAACGATGGAGCGGAAGCTTCGGTCACTGACCTATCGGACAGGCTCTAGGTGCAGGCGAGCGGCGATCTCACTGTTGTAGCCGGCCGACAGCATGTCGACGTCATGCACAGGCCCGGTGACGCTTTCGATCATCTTCAGCACGTCGGTGGGCAGTTCGGCCAGGCGGTGCGTTGCCAAGGGTGACCTCCAGGAGAAGAAGGTCATCGTGCGGTACCGCGGGAGGGGGCGGAGACCCGCGCGAGTCCCCACCCAGGAGGCGTGGATCAGTTGTACGGGTTGTCCTCGCCGCAGTCGGGCAGGGTGCCCGAGGTCAGTTCCTCGACATCGGCGACCAGGACGACACCGTCCGGGTCCTCGTCCATGTCCGGCGCGGCAGCATGGACGGCTCCTTGGCGGAGACCGACGCGCTCGGCGGGGCCGCCGCGATGACGGCTGCGCACCGCGGCTGCCAGCGCTATCCCCGCGGCGCCATCCGCGAGCCAGGCCAGGACGGTGCGCATGGCCTCGTGATGGCCGGCGACGGTGACCGCGCGGCGTGCGCCGAGGGCGAGCAACGCCAAGATGGAGCCGACTCCGTGGGCTATGCCGTTGTTGCCGTGTCCGCCCGGGAAGCGGTCGTCCATCCGCTTGGCCACCGGGCGTGGAGGTTTTGTTGCGATGGGTGTCCGTCGATCGGGTCATGCGGGATCCGTGATGGTGGGTGAGGTGGGTTTCGGGATGCTGGTGTTGGGGGCGTACTGGGCTGCCTGGGCGTCGAACATGGCGGCGTACCGCCCGTGTGCGGTGATGAGTTCGTCGTGGGTGCCGTGTTCGACGAGGTGTCCCGCGTTGAGGACGTAGATGCGGTCGGCGTGGCGGACGCCGGACATGCGGTGGGTTACCAGGACGACGGCCCGGTTGGGGGCGGCGAGGCGGCGGATGCGGTTGAATGCTTCGATTTCGGCTTCGGGGTCGAGGGCCGAGGTGGGTTCGTCCACGATGAGAACGCTGTCCGCCTGCGAGGTTGCACTGCGCCAGTGGGTGCGGGCCAGCCCTACTTTCTGCCATTCGCCGCCGGAGAGCTCGATGGCGCCGCGGAACATGCGGGCCAGCAGGCTGCGAAGGCCGTCGGGGAGTTTGGTGATGACCGGTCCGGCTGCGGCGTAGTCGACCGAGGGCTGCAGGTCCTGGAGCGTGGCCGGATGAGAGGGGCGGCCGAGGCGGATGTTCATCGCTGCTGTCACGGGCCAGCGCTGGAAGTCCTGGGTGAGTAGGCAGACGCGCTCGAAGACCTGGGCACGGTCGAGGTCGCCGATGTCCGCCTCGCCCCAGCGCAGGGTGCCGGCCTGGGGCAGCAGCATGCCTGACAGGATCTTCATCAACGTGCTCTTGCCGGAGCCGTTCTCACCCACCACCGCCGTGACCGAGCCCATCGGCAGGCTGAGGGACACCTGGTCCAGGGCAGCCGTGTCACGGTCGGGGTAGCGATAGGTGACGCGATCAAGAACGATCTCCCTGACCTGTTCGGGGACTGGATCGCCGCCTTCGGGGATGGTGCGCTGCGCTGCCTGGGTCAGGAACCGGCCGTGGTCGCGGACGTAGAGGGATTCCTCGTGCAGCTGGTTGATGTTCATCACCAGCGCGCCCAGGCTTGCCGACCCGGTCCGCACCGCGATCACAGCGGTGCCGGCGATGGCGAGGCTCATCTGGCCGGTCATGATCAGCCAGAACATGGCCCCGTATGTCGCGGCCATGGCCAGACCGGACAGCGCGGAGGCGACCCACTCGGTGAGGGCTTTGCTGGAGGCGAGGCGTTCCTGTTCGGCCTCGGCGCTCTCGGCCATGCGCTCGTAGCGGTTCAGGAGGAAGGCGCCGACGGCGTGCAGGCGGACTTCCTGGGCGGCGCTGCGCTCGGTGAGCAGGTTGCCGATGAGCCGGCTGGCCCGCACGTGCTCGAGCCAGCTCATGACCGACACGTACCGTTCCTGGGCCACGCGCATGGCACCCCAGCCGCGCGGGGCGGCGATGAGGATCAGCATGGGCAGCAGGGCGGGATGGAGGACGGCCAGGACGCCAGCGGTGGCGATCAGCGAGATGAGGCCGTTCAGCGCGGCGACACAGACACCGATCATGCGGCGGGCGGAGCCCGGACCGTACTGGGCGACGTCGACGAGCCGCCGGAAGTCGGGGTCGTCGATGGCTTCCAGTTCGACACATGCGGCGGCGGCCAGGTACTGGGTGGTGGCGATCCGCTCGACCATGGGCTCCAGGCGCCCGGCGCGAGAGGTCGACCACGCGGCCAGGGCGGAGTTGACCACGCCAATGGCGGCCGCGGCCAGCAGGCCGGGCAGCAGCGCGTGCAGTCGTTGGGCGGCGTCGCCGCTGCTGGCGAGCAGGGCGTGCATGACGGCGTTGATGGCGAGCAGGCCGACGGCGGCGGCGATGCCCTGGCCGATCTCGCTGACCGCCACGGCGAGCAGCGCCCGCCGGTCGGCGCTCCACGCCATGCGCAGGGCGGCGCCGACAAGGGCGGGCATGGAGCGCAGTGCGGACATCATGGTGAGGTCCAGGCCGGCGTGTTCGTGGTGGGACCAGCCCAGGTCGTAGCGCAGCGGTCCGCCGAACAGCTCCTGTTCGGCGTCGGAGACCTGGGGTTCGGCCATCTTGACCGGTCCGAAGAACCTTTTCACTGTGCGCCTCCCGAGGTGGGCCAGTTCAGTGCTCGGTATGACGGGCCGTGGGTGAGCATGCGGAAGATGGCGACGGTGTAGGGGTGGCAGTGCGGCGGGGGTCTCTCCATCGGCACCCAGAACAGACCATCGTGCTTGTCCGGCTCGGCGTTGTACGGCTCACCGGTCCAGGACCGCGCCACGAACACGGCGGTGATCCGATCCGTGCCCAAGGGTTCGTGGTAGTGGACCAGGCCGCCGAACTCTTGCTGGTCGGCGCTGATGCAGACGCCGGTCTCTTCCTTCGCTTCGCGCCGTGCCGCGCGGTCCAGCGGTTCGTCTGCCTCCAAATGGCCTCCGATAACGGTGAGCTGTCCCGGTGCCAGGTCCGTGTCGGGCCTGCGGCGCACGCACAGGGCAGTGCCGTTCGCCCGGAGCAGGATCTGCGCCACGTCCGCGATCAGCGGGTGAGAGGCTCTCTTCAACGCCGTCCCTCCTGCATCAGTTGCTTGACAGTGGCTCGGCCGCGCACGCCCGCAGGCCGGTCACCCAGGCGGAGCATTGCCTGACCTGTCGTGTAGACGTAGCCACCGTGTCAGGCGTTATGCCTTGGCCTTGGGCCGATTCCTCGGCTGGGTGAGGGAGGTGCCATGCTCGCGCGGATCACCTCGTCACTGAGCCGTAGGGCTCGAAGTAGTTGGGCGCGATGCGGGGCGGGCAGGTCGCCGCTGCCGAACGCGCATGCGCGGACAAGTTCGCGGGCTGCCTGAGTCTCCTTGGCGGACACCAGTTCAGTGAAACGAGAGTTCGCCAGGCACTCGCGCGCGGCGTAGCCGTCGGTCGCGACGGTGACTCGGCGGTGCAGTTCCTCGGCGATGCGATGTACCGCAAGACTGTTGGGCTGATGGTGGAGATCCAGGATGGTCAGGCCGAGCCGGGTGTCGAACACGGTCGTGCCGGGATCGGGCTGGCGTTGGATGTAGGTGTCCACCAGTTCGGAGAGCAGGGAGCTGACGGGGTGATGAGCGAGCTGATGGCATATCACCGCCAGGCAGGACGTGACGGCGTTTTCCCAGGGCTCACCGGGGGCCGTCTGCGCCACGATGTTGGCCGCGTCAGCCGGGTCGTGGCCGAGGGCCCCGACAACGGCGACCTGGCGGCCATCGAGCATGCGCTGTCCGATGCCGTTGTGCTTTTCGATGTGGGCCAAGGCATCGTCCCAGCGGCCGGCGGTGGTCAGGGTGCGGGTGCCGTCGGCCAGGACCACCCGCCACAGCCACGCGCGTACCTCGTGGCGGTCGGTGTCGCTGGTGGTCAGCTTGGCGGGCATGTGGATGCCCTCGAACTGGGCGTCTGTGCCGTCACTGATGGCCTTGTAGAGCGTGAGCAGGCGGTGCCTGCCGTCCTCGGTATTGCCCGCACGGATTTGGAGGCGGGCGAGGTTGACCACTGGTTCGAGCGCCCGGATCGCGGTCATTGCCGGGAGTGGTGCGGCGTGAAGGTAGGCGGCTGCGTGCTGGTGGCACCACGTGCGTGCGAGATGGGGAAGCCCGATGTCGGAGGCGAGGAGAGCGGCCTGGTTGTAGACCGAGGACGCCAGGCCTGGGTCCGCTTTGGCGACCGCACTGTCGGAGAGTTCGACCAGGGCGTGAATGCGTTGGGGGAGGGGCAGGCAGGCGGGGCGGAAGCGAGAAATGAGGGGGAAGCGCTGGGCTACGGGGCCGTGCGGGTCCATGAGGTCTCCCCAGGAGTGAACGGCGAGGAGCACGGCGTGGGGTGCCCGCCGGCGGGCGGAGGGCCCCCCACGCTGATCGGCTACTGCCAGGTGACGAGGACGCGGTTCAGCGGGGTGTCCAGGACGAAGACACCGGGCTGCTCCTCGATCGCAGGGCCGTCGAGCGGAAGGATCTCGAACGTTGCTTCACGGCCGCGGTATGCGCGGTCCCAGGCGCGGATGGCGTCGGCGACCTTCGCTACCAGTTCCTCGCTGCCGGGTCCGTGGCCGATGACACCGAACTCCCAGAGCTTGCCGCCCTCAGGCGTCTTCTCCTCGGACAGGCGCCGGGCGAGGTAGGTGACCGCGCCCTTGTCCACGGCCGCCGTGGAGGACGGGTACGGGTCCTCGGTCAGCGTGGTGCCCTTGGCAGTCGTCGGGAACAGCATGCGGATCAGCCCGGAGGGCAGGGAGCAGGAGACGAACAGCTCCATCCACTCCGGGCTCTCCATGGCGCGGACCGTCATCCCGGTCCACTCCTCGGTGCGCGGCTGGTCCAGGACACCAGTGAGGGCGTCGGCGTCGATCTGCTGCCCGGCCGGCGCCTGGAGCCGTACGGTGCCGTCCGCGGCGAGCGGGACGACGCGCCTGCTGTCGTCGGCGATGCCACGCCTGAGCGGCATGAAGGTGTTCATCTGCGAGCCGGACGACACCCACCGTCCGTCGCGCTCCCCGTAGACGATGGAGCGCGAGACGCTGCCCTTGAGCCGCTGAGGGGTGACGAGCCGGCCGCCGGGGGCGAGTTGTTCGAGCCAGGCGTGCGGGATGCCGTGCGCGCCCACGGTGGCGATGATCCGGTCGTACGGTGCCCCCTCGGCGTGGCCGAGGGCTCCGTCGCGGGTCAGTGCCTCGACGTGGGTGAAGCCGGTGGCGGCGAGGTGCTCGCGGGCGCCCTGGACCAGGTCGTCATCGACGTCGATGGTCGTGACGTGTCCGTCGGGGCCGACGATGTGGCCGATCAGGGCGGCGTTGTATCCGGTGCCGGCACCGAGTTCGAGGATGCGCTCACCGGGCTGGGCTTGGAGCTGGTCCAGCATGAGGGCGACGACGTCAGGCTGCGATGCGCAGGAGATCGATGTGCCGTCGGTGTCGTACTTGATGTTGACCGGCGCGTTGGCGTAGGCGTCGCTGAGCGGCGTCTGCGGGACGAACAGGTGCCGGGGCACGGTGCGCAGGGCGGTTTCGACCGCTGGGGTGTGGGCGTGGCCGTCGGCCTGGATCTTGTCTACCAGGGCGTTGCGGAGCCGGGTGGCCTCGGCCTCGGACGTGGTGAGCGTGGCGGTGTTCACTGCCCCGACGCTAGCGGCCTTGGAACCGGTCGCTGCCGTGGACGCGGTGTTGTCACTTGATCTCATGACTGCCTCTCGTGCCGTGTGGAACAGGGTGTGCTGATCTGCGGTGGGCAGACCTGCACGGTTGGCGTGGAAGATCACGTGGTGGGCGATGACGGCGCGCATACCGCGGGTCAGCTCCCCTTGGACGGCCAGGTAGGCCAGCGTGGTACCGGCGCGCTCGAAGGCAGCGATCCACTCGGTGTGGCCGTCGAGCGGGCCGCCTTCCCGGCACAGGCTGCGGGCTTCGGCGGACATCAACGTCTGCATGGCCGCCAGCAGAGCGACGGACCGTTCGGGGAGGGGTGCGCCGGGGGCCGGGCGCAGAGCAGCAGCCTTGGCCCAGGCGTCTCCTTGCTCGAACCAGTCGAGGTTCGCGGCGCGCATCAGGCTGCTCATCAGCAGCACGGCTGTCTCACGGCGGCCCAACTTTCGTGGCGCTGGCTGGTAGTCGAGCAGGTGGCGGCTGTCCTCGTGGAAGAGGGTGTGCGCGGCCGTCATCGCGGCGGCGCCGCCGAACGCTTCTGTCTCCGGTTCGTAGATGCCGGTCGTCCAGGACTGCGCGATGTTGTCGCGGACCAGGCTGTCCAGCATCGCCTCCACGGCCGGGGCGGGGCGGTCGGCGAGGTACCGCAGTGGCCAGGGCTGCTTGTTCATGAACCACCAGCCGGTGAGCTGCTGGCCTTCTGCCTCGAGGAGCACCGGTGCGATGCGGTCGGCGGCGGCTCGCCGCGCGGTCTGCCGGTCGGTGAAGGTGATGTTGTGCTGCTGCCAGCGGTCGGGGGGCATCCAGTTCCTCTCGGGATTACGCGATGAGCAGGCAGGCGTCCCAGCCGGTGCGCGGCTCGGAACCGGCGGCGGAAAGAGCTGCCAGCGCTATCCCCGCGGCGCCATCCAGGAAGCCGGGCCCCGCGCGGTCGTTCACGAGCGCGGTCGCCGCCTCCTCGAGCGCTGCGCCGGGCGGGATGAGCCTGGCGAGCAGGCAGGGGAGGACGGCGCGCAGCTCGGCGGCGGTGTCGGGGGAGGCCTCGGCGGCGGTGCGGGAGGCGAGATGGGCGAGCCCGGCGACACCGTGGCAGAGCCCGGCATCCACCGTGGCGCGCAGCTGCGCGGGATCGGTGAGCGCCTCCAGAAGGGCCGCTTCCGCCTGTGCGCGGCGCTCTGTGTCGCCGAGGGCGAGCGCGGCGAGTTGCTGGGCGCGCGCCAGGCCCGCGGTGCCGTAGCACCAGGAAGGGCGCCGCGCTGCGGCGGGTTTGAGGAGGCCCGCGCGCTGCTCGGCGCGAGTGATCCAATACGGCCACACCGGGCCGCGTGCGGGGATTGTCTTCCAGCGGTCGAGCCAGGCCAGGACGGTGCGCATGGCTTCGTGGTGGCCGTCGACGGTGATAGCGCGGCGTGCGCCGAGGGCGAGCAACGCCAGGACGGAGCCGATTCCGTGGGCCATGCCGTTGTTGCCGTGACCGCCCGGGAAGCGGTCGTCCATCCGCCCGGAAGGGCCGGTGAGCGCCCACCATCCCGGGAGCGCCTCGTCGTCGTGGGGGATCGGCTCGACCAGGCGGACACAGTATTCGAGGAGCGCTCGCAAGGCCGGTCCGGTGGTATCTCGACGCAGGAGGTAGCTGCCGTATCCGGTCAGTCCCCGGATCGCGTCGAACTCGGCAAGCATCGGGAGGCGGCCGGCGTCGATCCTGCGGTGCGCGGCATCCAGGCGCCGCTTCACGTCGCCGGCCACATGTCGGTCCAGTCGGTCGAGGTCACGCCGGTAGACCCCGGGGAGGTGTTCGGCGGCGCAGGCCAGGACGTGAGCGAGTGCAGGGGCGCCATAGAAGGGGTGGCTGTCGGCTCCGCTGGTGAACGGCCGGTGTGTGGCGGCGGCCAGCCAGTCGTGCGCATGCTGCCAGGGGCCAAGCCCTGCTGCTGCCCGCTCGATGTGGAGCAGGGCAATGCCGATCGGTCCGAGAGCCAGGTGCTGCCGGGCTTCGTCGGTGGTTGCTGCACGGGGCGCGGTGTCGGGATGGCCGAGGCGGTCCGCGATGCCTGCGGCCAGGGTGATCGCCGGATGGTCGTTCACTGCTGGCTCCCGGCGCGGGCGGTGAAGGCGAGCGCGGCGGCGCGGGCGAGATGAAGGCAGATCTCCTCTTCGGGGAAGTTCACGGCAACGTGCCGCACGAAGTGCGTGTGCAGCAAAGAGGTCAGCACGTCGTCCAGGGCAATGCCCTCGGTGTGCGGTCCCGGGAGGTGCTGGCGGTACGCGGCGAGCGCAGTGGCGCGATCCGCCCACGCCGTCACGATGGCCTCGCCTGCGGCAGCCGTGCGGAGCGCTGCCCAGTCATCGCGCGGGTCGGACAGCCGTACGGCCTCCGCGAGCTGCGGTCGCGGCACTGGCCCGGTCGGGCCGTGCGGCACGTGGTCGATCAGCCAGCGCGCGCCTGCCTCAGGACTGCCGAGGAACGCGGAGCAGATCGCGACAGTGTGCGCGGCCACGAGGGTTCGCCGCTGTGGGCGTCGTGGCTGGGCGAGCTCTGCGACGACAGCGCGGGAGTCGGCCTGGAACACGTCTTCGGCGGCGTCCCAGGCCGGCCCGGAGCCCCAGCGGCCCATTTCGCGGTAGGAGGTGGGGTAGCGCAGGTCTGCCAGCAGCCCGACGGCGCGCAGTTCGTCGGCCCACATGCTCACCGTGTGAGCGGTGTCGGCGAAGTCGTCCGGATGGGGAAGGGCGATGCGCAGGCGCAGGTGCTGGTGGGGGTCGCGGAAGCGGATGAACCACCACGGCGGGGAGCCGAGCCGGCGGATGAGGTCGGGTACGTGCCGGGTCAGCACGGCGTCCTGGCGGCGCGGGTCTGCGTACAGGGCGGCCAGCAGCACCGACGAGGAGGCGGGCGGCTGTATCTGGGCTTGAGAAAGCGTGCGGGCTGCGGACGGCTGGGGCAACGCGGGCCAAACAGAGGGCCGGGTCGTCTTGAGGGGGACCACGATGTCGTTGGCACGGCCTCCGCTCCAGCCATACGACTGCGCAGGGGCAGCCTCGATGAGCACCGCCGAAGGGGTGCAATCGAGATGCTGGCGCAGAAGGCTCCGGCAGGCACCCTGGTCGAGATCCAGCGGGAGCAGCCGGTCGTCCTCGGCGAGCCGGACATGCCGGGGCAACCTGCGCCGGTCGCGCCACGCGGACAGTGCGATGTCCCATTCGGCGCCGGGACGATCCCGCCCGGGCAGGTCGCAGGCGTCCAGCCGCCACCGGGCCGGTGCCAGCACAATGCGGCCGTACCGCAGTCTCGGCAGAAACGGCATCGACGCGGCGGCGCCCCAGTCGAAGACCGTCACCTGGGCGCACTGGGAGCGGCCGATCTCGGTGAGGAACCGGGCCATCGGCGGGGTGTGCTCGGTGAGGTTCAGTGCGTGCATCCCCGCAGCCTCGATCCGGCGGCCGATGACAGGAGCGGACAGGTACATCCGGCGGCCGTCGCACGCCACTGCCAGGTCCGCCGGGGTGAGCACATCCGCGGAAGCGGCCCGATGCTCTTCCAGGCTGATGACCAGCGGCAGAACACGAGGGGTCCGGGCGACATGCGCGGTATCGGGCAGCAGAGGAGGGAAGGAGAGCTGAGCGGGGTCAGTACCGGCGTCGGCCGTGGGCAGTTCAGCCAGCTCTGCGCACAGCGCCTCGCGCGGGCCGCAGCCAAGAACGCTGGCAAAGCGTCCGGTGGTTACCCCAACACCACGGGACACGCTCGTCACCTCGATCGTGAACCGGCCGCGCTGCGCCTCCTCCGCACTGGCCGTGTGCAGCTGTACGCCGACCTCCAGGTGCGGCGGCACCCGCTGCTCCCCGCTTCCTCTGTCCAAGGCCGCGACCAGCTCGTCGGTGAGCACCACTTCGTCGTGCCCGTCGAGTGCGGCGGTCTGTGCGAGCCGCACCAGTACGTCATCGCGGGCAGACACGCGTCGGCGGCCGCTCGACGGGGCGCCGGGGTATCCGTCGGGGTAGCCGATGCCGCTGTCGGCGAGAACATCGAGCAGGGGCACCATCGTGCCGATGCCGTAGCGCTCGTAGAACCGCTGGTGGTAGTCGGCCCAGGCGCGGGAGCCGTACGGGCGGGCGCTGAGCCGGGTCAGCACAGTTGCGGCGCGCTCGGTCTCGCGCGCCACCTCGTCGGGGAGCGTCAGGTGGGCGTCCAGGCGCAGGTCGAGCGCGAGAGGATGGCGGCGCAAGCCTGGCACCAGGTCCCGCATCCGGGCCGCCACCGATTCCCGGGCATGCGCAGAGTCACAGGTCTGCAATCCGCCCTGGACGGCCCGTAGTTCCCGGACCGTCCGCGCGAGCAGCCCGATGGAGCCAGCCTCCACCGCATCGAGCTGCGCGAGGACATGGCCGAGAGCGTCCGGTTCGGTGGCAGGCGCCTGGAGGTTCGTGACGAGCACGCGCCGCCGGATCAGTCCCGCCAGCAGCCCGTGCACCCGCTCGGGCAACACGGAAGGGAACTCCGCCGTCAGCTTCCCGGCCAGCGCCTCGACCCGGATCGGCGAACCAGCCGCGCCGAGAACTATCCGCACGGGGGCCGTCAGTTCGACGGACGCCTCGACAGCCCGTTGCCGACCGGACGGCCCGTCCTCCTGGTACGGGACGATCAGATGTCCATCGCGCTCGAAGGACGTGTTGCTGACAACGACGGACAGGAGCGGCAGCAGTTCCCCGCTCTTCTCCAACTGCTCAACCAGATGGGACAGCCACTCTGCGCTGGCCCGTGCGACGGCCACATGAGCCCCACCCCAGACGGCCTTGGCCGGGGTGCCGAAGGCGGCGGTGGCGACGCCTGCGAAGAGGCCGAAAGGAGTGGCCCGGTGCCCCGCGCGCAGGAGGTAGCGAGCCAGTGAGAGCCCGACCCGGCGCACGTCGCGGCCGCCGGGAGCGGCGGACATGCACAGTGCTTCGGTCTGGGCTGCGAGGACCGGACTGGCGTGCTGTACGGCTTCAGCCAGGGCAGAGTCACCCCAGACGGAGCGCACCCAGGCAAGACGCCTGGTGGTGATTTCCGCCCGCTCCTCGGCTGTGAAGGAGCGGTCGTCGAAGTCGGGGAAGGGGAGCTGGGCCAGGCTCGGCCGTGCGACGGCGCGTACGAGGGCGGTCGCACCGGCCCGGAACGCCACTGGTTCAGCCACGGATACCTCCTTGAGCCGGTTGGTTTGGGCGAGGCCCGGGTGCCGCCCCGCCGACAGCGCGGCGGCACCCGGGCCCAGCCAGGGCCAGATGGTGCAGGTCAGGCGACGTTGGTGGTGCAGGCGCCGCAGGTGCTGCCGCAGCCGTCGTCGGTCAGATTGGTCAGCCCGGCGGCGTCGGCGACCTCCAGCAGGCTGACGTTCAGGTCGAACCCGTCCGACTCGGGTACGGCCAGCTCCTGGATCTGGGTGGTGCCGTGGGTGACGTTGCGCGTCATAACAACTCCCGGTGATCAGTCGATGTTGCGGACGTGTTGGCGCTGCCAGTGACCTGGCGGGCGGAACGTAGCCAGTGGGCCGGCCGTCCGCGTCGCGCAGGTTCTGGCCAACCCGGCGCGACGAGCGCTCCGGGAAGCTGGGGTGAAACCGAGTTGTCCGTGTTGTGTCGCGGATATCTCTCGATGGGGCCCTGACACGAGAGCGGCCGGGGCGCATTTATATGGAGGGCAGGCAGGCCTGGCCGTCGTTCCCAGCGCCGGTGTCCTGAACCAGCTCGGCAACGAGGGCTTGGTGCGAGACGTCAGGGGCCGGCAGGCTCCGTCATCTGAAACGGTGTATCCAGCCGGTGGGCGTGGTGGCCTCGTCGCGGGTGGGGACGAGGTCGGGGCGATGCCAGACCTGGTTGAAGGCTTCCAAGCCGTGCGTGGTGACGATCTTCTCCACACTGTCGGCGGCGGTGGCGAAGTACTTGAGGGTGTCGGCGCGTTGGGGGGTTTCGGCCAGGGCCCGGTAGCGGAGCGTGGCGTGCGGGCTGATCTTGTCCAGGGACACCGGATGGCCGAGGAGTTTGGTGGTGATCTGCCGGTCGGCCCAGTAGGCGTGGCCTTCGACGAGGAAGGTGTAGTCGCGGTCGGCAACGCCTCGCAGTTCGCGGTGGAAGCTTTCCTGTAACTGCCACATCGCGCCGTGGTCGGTGGCGTGCTGGGCGATGTGGGTCAGCTCGTGGCCGATGACCTTGGTGAGCACATCCTGGTCGGTCAGTCGGCCGGCTTCCCACATGGCCTGGGGCAGGATCACCAGCTCAAGCTGGCCCGGGCGGAAGTCGACGACCTGGGCGCCGATCATCGGCCAGACGCGGCGACGGCTGTTGCAGTGGACATGGTGCTCCACCTTCGCCGCGCGCCTGAGGCCGCGGGCAGGGCGCAGTTCGCGGGCCTCGGCCCGCAGCAACCGCGCGCCACGGCGCCGGTGCGCCTTCAGCCAGGCGCGCGGGGACATCGTTCGGATGACCACCGTGTCGGGCAGAGTCAGCCCTGTCACCGCTTCGACGAGCGGGGCGGTTTCGGCGGCTACGGCCTCGAGCTGTAAGGCCAGGTCGTCGAATCTGCGGCCTGCGTCATGGTGGACGGTGATGTTCATGCGGTCCTCTGAGAAGGGGGTGTATGGGCAGGGGCGTGTGTGAGGGGAGGGGCGTGGGGGTGTGCGCCCCGCCGCAGGCCTGGCCTGGACGCGCGGTCTGCGGCGGGGCTGGGGGCCCGCGCACGGCAATGCGGATACACGGGGGTGCCGTGCGCGGGAGCTCTAGAGCGCGACCGCCGGGTCTGCTCGGGCGTGCCGGGTGAGGTGGGCGAGGCGGACGGACCACTGCGCGTAGTCGGTCTCCTCGCCGGGGTAGCCGTGTTCGTGGAGGAGGTTCTGGGCGAGGCGGATGCGCTGGACTTCTCCGGTTCCGGCGGGGGCGTAGGTGGTCTGCATGTCGCGCCAGACCCGCTCTACCTGAAGGGTGTTGGGTTCGTGGGGTGGGTTGGTGGGGTGTGCGGGGGGTGTGGGCTGGGGTTGTGGGGTTCGCTCGGTCGGTTGGTTTGGGGTGGGTGTGGTCGGGATTTGTGAGGGGTGGCCGGTATCCAGGGGGAGGGGTAGCGGGCGGTAGGGAGGGGTTGTGGTGTTGAGGCTGGTGCGGTCGGTGTCCGGTGACGGCGGTGCGGGTGCGGGTGGTGGTGGGGGTGGGGAGGAGGGGTTTGAGGCGGAGTTGGTGGACCGGTTTGTGCTGGCGGGGTTGGGGGCGGGGATGTCGGACCGGTCGCTGGCGGCGGACCGGGCGGCGCTGGCGGGGTTCCGGTCGTTCACGGGGTGCCCGCTGTGGGCGGTCCAGGCGGTGGATGTGGACGGGTGGCTGGTCTATCTGCGCCGGGAGCGGGGGCTGGCGCGTTCCACGGTGTTCGACCTGGTGGGCAGGATCGCCCGGTTCTACGACTTCTTGCTGGCCCGTTATCAGAGGGCGGTGTTTGAGCGGACCGGGTGTGTGGTGGTGCAGCCGGTGGACGAGTTCAACCGGCCGTGCCGGCCTGCCGGGTGCGCGGTGCGGGTGCCGCCGTCGGCGCGGGAGGTGGCTGCCCTGTTCGAGGGGTGGCGCCGGGAGCTGCCCGGGGCGCGGAAGTACCTGCCGGCGGTGCGCAGCTATGTGGTGGCGTCGCTGTGGCGGCGGGTGGGGCTGCGGATCGGTGAGTCGGTGATGCTCGAGGTCGGTGACTGGTATCCGGGGCTGGGCGAGGTGGGCCGGCTGCATGTCCGTTACGGCAAGGGCAGTCAGGGGCGGGGGCCGCGGCAGCGGCTGGTGCCGGCCATCGACGGGGTGGATGTGCTGCTGGGCTGGTGGCTTGCGGAGGTCCGCCCGTATTTCGGGGACGACTGCGGTGATCCGCGGGCGCCGATGTTTCCCAGCGAGCGCCGTGGCCGGGACGGGCGGCGTGCGCGGGCGGGCGCGCAGACGGCGCGGGCGGCGCTGGCGGATGCGGTGCGGTGCCATCTGCCGTCCTGGTCGGGGCGGCTGACGCCGCATGCGCTGCGCCACGCGTGTGCGTCGGCGTTGTATGAGCGCGGCGTCGATCTGAAGGCGATCCAGGACCTCCTGGGCCATGCGTGGCTGTCGACCACGACGGGCTACATCCATGTGCCGAGCGGGCACATCGAGCGGGCGTGGGACCGGGCCAACGCGCGGGTGGCGGGCCGGCTGGCCGGCGGGGAGGTGCGCTGATGCGGTGGGAGCTGAAAGCGCGGGCGGCCATGCGGGGGATCACCACGTCGGCGGAGGTGCGCCGTCGTCTGGCCGCGGCGGGCCTTCAGGTCAGCGCGGGCAAGATGTCGTATCTGTGGTCGGGTACGCCGGTCTCGGTGCGGCTGGATGACCTGGAGGTCATCTGCGCGGTGCTGGGCTGCGGGCCCTCGGAGCTGCTGGTGGCCGATACGGCGCCGCCCGGCGGGCGGCCCGCCGGGCCGCCTGCCGGACTGCCGGGCGCGGGCAGCACCGGCGTGCTGGGGGCCGGGGCGGCGCGGCCCGTATCCGCTGCTTCGGGCGGGGCGCTTCCCGCGTCCCGGCAGCCGTGCACCGGGCCGGCGGCGGGGGTGCGCCGGGGGGTGCCGCCGCTATGAGCAAACCGGTGTCGGACAAGGGGATGTGCCGGGTGTGCGGGCAGCGGCCGCGGGCGTTTCCCCGGGCGCCGTTCTGCTTTTCCTGCTGGCCCGGTGGCCCGGTGGTGCCGCCGCCGTGTCTGCGCTGCGGCTCGTCGGCCCTGTACTGGTCGGCGGGTCTGTGCCGGCGCTGTCACCGCTCGGCTGTTGCGCCGCCGGATGCGTGCCGTAACTGCCTGGCCTGGGGGGCCGCGCCCCGGCGCCGGCTGTGCCAGGGCTGTATCGCGTGGTGTTACCGGCACACCACGCGAGGTGCCTGCACGGTGTGCGCCCACACGGCGGTGCTGGACGGGGGCGGGATCTGCCGGCTGTGCCGCAGGCAGGCCGCGCTGACCCGCAGCCTGCACACCCGCACCGACTGGAGCCAGGTGCGCCGCCAGGGGCAGCAGCTGTTCATCGCCGACCTCTTCAAGAGCCCCGCACACGGTGCCCCCGCACCGGCCGGTCGGGCCCGCCCCGAGCCGGTCCGGCCAGGTGCCCGCCCGGAGCCGGCCCGGTCCGGCCCGGCTCGCCTGGAGCCGGTGTGTCCGGAGGTGGTGTGGCCGGCGGGGTTTCGCCAGCCGGCCCTGCTCGAGGTCTCCCGCAGCCTGCGCCACCGCGGCGGGACGGAGGGCCTGGCCCGGCGGGCGGATCCTCATCTCGCGGCGTGGGCCGACCGGTTCATCACCGAGCGCGCGCTGCGGGAGGGATGGGACCGGGACCTGTCCTGGCGGGTGCGTACCGGCACCCGCATCGCCCTCGGCTTCCTCGACACCCCCGGCGTCCGGCTGACCGCCACCGACGTCGCCGTCCTGAAGGACTTCAGCCTCCCCGCCGCGCGGATCACCACCATCCTGAAGGCCGCCGGCCTGCTCGACGACGACCGTGTCCCGGCCCTGACCCAGTGGTCCGAACAGCGCATCGCCCCCCTGCCCACGGACATGGCCGTGCAGGTGAGGGCCTGGCTGGCCGTGATGCGTGACGGCAGCACCACACCGCCGCGGCGCCGGCCCCGCGCCGAGAACACCATCCGCCTGCACCTGTACTGGGTGCTTCCCGCCCTCACCGGCTGGGCCGCCGCCGGCAAGACCACCCTGCGCGAGATCACCCCCGCCGATGTGGATGCCGCACTCCCGCCCGCCGGCGCCTCCCGCAGCCAGATGTGCCAGGCGCTGCGCTCGATCTTCCGCGTCCTCAAAGCCCGCCGCCTGCTCTTCACCGACCCCACCACCCAGCTCAGGCCCGGCTCCTCCAACCCCCTCACCCCCCTGCCGCTCCCCGTCCAGCGCATCCGCGATGCCCTCACCTCACCCGATCCCGCCACCGCCCTGCTGACCGCCCTGTTCGCCTTCCACGGCCTGAGCGCCCACGAGGTACAGCACCTCAAGCTCACCCACCTCGACGGCCCGCGCCTGCGCCTCGAGGGCCGCACCGTCGTCCTCGCCGGCTCCGCCCGCGACCGCCTGGCCGCCTACCTCGACCATCGCACCCAGCGCTGGCCGGCCACCGCCAACCCCCATCTGTTCATCCACTGCCACTCCGCCACCAGCACCGCCTGCGTCAGCCATGAATGGATCCGCCGCCGCCTCGCCCCGCACCTGAACGCCCGGGCGCTCCGCAACGACCGCCTGCTGCACGAGGCCCTCGCCACCGGCGGCGACACCAAGCGCCTCATCGACCTCTTCGGACTGAGCACCCGCGCCGCTCAGCGCTACACCGCACCTCTCGGGCAGCGCGGCTGGTGAACCGCAGGCCGCCATGTGCCTCCCTCAGACGAGAGCAGCCGGCGTGCGGCCAAGCCCTTGTGGGCCGGGCAACGCAGCACAGCTCGGCGAGACGCCACGCTGTTACCCTGCCAGCGGTCACCGGTAGGGCGGGTGCGGGGGATGGGCCCGTGGCGCCCGGCGCCCGCGCAGCCCGACGACCGGACTCGCGTGAGACCCGGCCCTATACCCGGTTCTAGACCCGGCCGCTGGGACCGGCCCCCGGGGTTCGGCTCTACACCAGGCCCCCGGGACCCTGCCCTGTACACCCGGCCCTATACCCGCCCTCGGATCCGGCCCCTGAGAACCGCGACCAAAGTCCCGAGGCCCTGCGGCCCGCGCCCGGAGCGCCGCGCCGCGCCCAGGATCCAGAGGAGGAGCCCCGTGCCCGGCGCCGTGTGCCGCGGCGCCCGGGGCATCCGCGTGCTGCGGTGGACCGGGCTTCCGCCGCCCTCGGGTGGTGGACCCGGGGGGCTCCGCCCGCCCTCGGGTGGTTCAGATCGTGAGCGGTCCTGCGGTCATGGTCACGCGACCAGCCAGATTGACCTTTGGAGGACGCATTCTCCGATTGATTTACGATTCACCGGGTACAGATTTCGTTTCGGGCCACAGACACTGAGGCGATTACCAGGTGAATTGGTGCCCTTCAAATGGAATTGTTCAAGTGAGGGCATGCTCTTTCGAAACTTCATCCGGAACACCGGCCGGGTCGGCCACCAGGAGTTCACCGATGGTGATGGCAAAGCCGCCGTCGAGACGGGCTTCGGAGTCGACGAGATGGCCATCCTCTTTCGGCGGCCCTCAGTTCGTGAAGATCCCTGCCCCGACCCGTTGAGGGACCTCACGGCACTCCGACAGGCTGGCGCTCCGAGCTCGGAGCGGCGCGTGTAGGCCACGGAGTTCACGGCCGTTCAGCACCGCGAGCGGATGCTCTCGCTCGACAACGCCTTCGACGCGCTGGAGCTCGCGGCGTGGGCCGAGCGCGTCCACAAGGACGTGGGCAGCTCGGCGTACCACTTCCTGTGCGAGCTGAAGGTCGACGGCCTGGCCGTCAACCTCACCTACGAGAACGGCCGGCTCACGCGCGCGGCGACCCGTGGGGACGGCCGCACGGGCGAGGACATCACGCCCAACGTGCGCACCATCGCGGAGATCCCCGACCGTCTCACCGGCGACGGAGTGCCGTCCCTGGTGGAGATCCGGGGCGAGGTCTACTTCCCGATGAAGAAGTTCGAGTTCAGGCGCACCACCATGGTGGGGAGGTGCCATCTCGGTGATACGCCTGTGGGCATGGCGAATGGTCAGCCACAGCCAGAAGCCCGACTGGGTGGGGCCGGCCATGGTCACCAAGCGACAACGACGCCGCCGATCATGCTGACAACCCGAGGGAATCTCCGCCCATGAATCCTGTGTCTCCCGTGTCCTAGTCCGTGTTTCCGCAGCTCAACACGCGTTTTCTGGTTGCGGTCAGGGCCAGACACCCCTCCGCGTCGCCCACGGTTGCCACGACCATCAGGAGAAGGGCGGAAGGGAGGCGGGGCGGAACCGGACCGCAGGCGGCGGAACCGGAAGCCGGTTGCTTCGCATGTGACGGGCGGGGCGGTGTCGCGGTCTCCGGCACCCCAAGCTGCCTGGTCCGCCCGCTATCTGTGCGCGGCCGGAGCGCGGTCCTGGTCTAGGCGCCGGCTTCCGCCTACCTGTGACCGCGTGGCCGAGCATGCCTGCTTTGTCGTTATGTGAGCGTTTCCGCGTCATGTTCCGCCATAGGCCGTCAAGTTCGATCTGTGGCGTCACCCGACCAGGGGTGATCTCGGTCACAAGCGTTCGCGGCGCAGCGAGAGGCAACAGCCGATTGTTCAGAGATCGGCGCACGGTCGCGAAGTGGGACGAAGGACTTGTATCGACCACGGGATTTTTTTTGGCCCCCCGCGGTGGCGGGGGGCCGTGGAGCACTCAGGCCGTGAGATGTCTCCGTGTGCGGTCAGTTGGCGCTGGCCGCGGCCTCCATGGTGGCGTGCCGTGGAGGCTGTGTGCAGCGTCCGACGTGCTACGCCGAACAACCCACACAACTTAATAATACTGCTGAGCTGCGGGAATGACAGCGTTTCGGGTTGTTCGGGAAGTGTTGACTCGTCAGCCAGTCGTGTTGAAAGCATCCCCCAAAAGGGGCAAATGCGCACGAACGTGCGAACTGTGGAAGCACTGAGCGCTATACCAGATCCTCGTTTTTCAGACTTGACTCAACCCGCCCATCGGCGCCGTGTCGAGGTTATCCACAGGCCCGTAGGACCCGTCCGAGGTACCTGACGCAGTATCACCGCCACACCCCCATGGGGCAGACTGGACCCACGCATGTGGAGGCCGGGCAACCCAGGCCGTACCGGGATCACGGGAGTTGGCGCTCTCGCCGGTGGAGACACGCAGCACCACCCACAACTTCATACAGGTACGTACCGAGCACTCAGGCCGCTCACCACACCCGCCACGGGTTGCCGCGGCGGGTACCGGAAAGGGCCGCCCCACGGGGCGGCCCTTTCCGGATCTCCATCGGGCCACCCCGGCCCAGGAACAAGGAGAGAGATGTCTCCCAGCAACAACGACCCCAACCGCGCACACCGCAAGCGCCTGCGCCGCGCGATCCTGACCGCCAACGGGGCCGGCGCGGTCTCGGGCGCGATCACCCAGGCCATCTGCTCCGACCCCACCATCGCGCTCCTGGTGGGCACCTTCGTATCCGGCACGGTCGCCGACGGCCTGCTCCAGGTCGCCGTCGCCCATGACGAGCGCGACACCGACGTCGACGGTGAGGCCGAACTCGCCGATGACCACGGCGCCCCCGGCCGAGAAGCCGAAGGCGAAGTCCGTGACGACGGCCGGCTCGACCTCGAGCTCGACGGCCGTAATGCCGACGGCCGAGACGGTGACGCCCACGAACTTCGTACCCGCGACGCCGCGCACGGCCATCGCCGACACCGGGGCACTGCCGGGCACGGGTACGCCCGCTGCGCCGAGGGAGAGGAACACCAGCCCGGCGCCCGGCAGCCGTACACCCCGGCACGCCGGCAGCCCGAGACGGCGCCCCAAAACCCGCGCCACCGCCACCTGCACCGCGGGGGGCAGCGGTTCGTCCGACGCCTCCAGAAACGGGCCGGCGGCCAGCAGGCCGACAAGCCTCGTGATGCGTCCTGACCGGAAGATCCCGGTGACGGACAGGAAGGGACTGCCGGAGCTCGCCCGCGACATGCGGGCAAGCTCCGGCGCTCCGCCGTCCCTCCACACCCGCACCGGGCCAAGACCCCACCACCCCACCGCCGCTCTGTCGGCCAGGGCATCCGGCAACACCACAAGCACTCGGCACGGAGGTAGCCATGGCGCGACCTGAGAAGGAGATCTCGGCCACGGCGCCGCTGGAGGTGGCGGAACTCGCCCGCGAACTGCGGGCGCTCCGCCGCTCAGCCAAACTGACATATCAGTCCCTGTCGGCCAAATCCCACTACTCCACGGCCACTCTGTCGGCCGCCGCGTCCGGCAACACCGTGCCGAAGTGGGAGGTCGTCGACTCCTACATCCGCGCATGCGGTGTCAAACAGGCCGACCTGCCGACCTGGCGACGTCTGTACCAGAAGGCCTACGCCCGCGCCGTGACGGAACAGGCCGTGCGCGACACCGTCGTGCAGCCCACCGACCCGGCCCCCGTACAGCAGGCCGACAACACCGAGAAAGAGGCCGACAAGCACCAGGGAAGCCGGCGAGGACGCAAACAGGAGCAGCAGAAGACCACGTCTCTCCAGCCCGACGGAATGATCATCCGGGCACAGCCGGATGGCCTGATGACTCTGGTCCAGCAGTTCGTGGACATCCACACGAAGCTGGACGCCGAGTTCCAGGGCGACGCCCAGCGCGTCAGCAGCCTCACCGTCGACCACATCCACACCGCGCTGGCCCTGTGCACCACCCCCGGCGACGTACTGGACGTAATGCGCGAGATGGTCGCGAACAAGGGCCTGACCATAGGAGACCTCGAACGCCGGAGCAAACCGATCTACCCGATCTCCGGCACGACCTTCGCCCACGTACTCAACGGAAACGAACTACCCACCACAGAGTGGCTCCACATCTTCCTGCGGGCATGCGGAGTCGACCCCGAGCGCACCCTGATCTGGCACTACACGGTCACACGCATCAAGATCGCCAGCGTGCGACACCGCAATCCCAGCGAGCCGATCGTGGCCACGACGGCCCCCCCGCAGCGCCCCGTCACAAACAGCACACTGCCGCCCGTCTCGTTCACCGCCTCCACACGAGGCCTGGTGATGCTGTCGAACGTCGTCCTCGCGATCGTCATGACGATCATGGTGATCATGCAAGCGATCTGAGACGCCAGCGCCGAAGGTCCCGGATATCCGTCCGGGACCTTCGGCGCTTTACTGCACATCGTTGCCCCGCGGCCGGCGCCCTCCTTCGAACCGCGCCCCCCGGACGATGTAGCTGTCGAGGATCGTCGCGGTGCCACCCAGGACGGTCAACTCCGCCACCGCGCCCATCTCGCCGGCCAGAGCACGCTCGAAGATGTCGTCGAGCACCTCGAACGTGTCCTCGCCCTTGGTCAGCTCCCACTTCGTCTGCTTCCACACGGTGTAGGTGGTCGTGCCGCCGTTGCCGAAAGCGCTCAGCGGCTGCTCGATTGGAATTGGCGTGCATTCGGATCGGCCACCGAAGGGCGAATAGGAAGAATTGCTAGCCGCTCCCGCTTGAGCGCGCGCTCATTTCGATTAATTTGAGTTTGAGTAGCTAGGGCATCTGAGGGGAATATCAACCACCCTTCGGGCACCCGTGGGCGGTGGGCCAAACTTCCAGGCTATACACAACCCAGTAGATGATGCAGTCTCGATGCATGCCTCAGAGAGACGTGGGCCCTACGCGCCAAAGATACATACTGCGCCACCTGTTGTCGGTGGTTCGACCGGTTCCTGGTCCGAGGAATTGTGACGGGCTGTCAAATCAGGAGAGGGCGTTTCCTGCGGACCGTCCAAGGTTTCTGCGAGGTTATACAGGCGAACCCCTCACCCCTCCTGGGCCGGCACTGTCGAGCGGACGCTCCGTCACCTCGACATCAGGGATAGCGTGCTGGAACCCCAGATCCTACACAGCACACGACGTGATGCACCCTCACTCCTCGCCGCCCGGCGAAGCCGGTAGGGCGGGAGCGCAGCGGACGCCCAGGATTCCCGCTTGCGGGAATCCCCCTGTCCGCGCTTGCGCGGACAGGCACCCTTTCATAATTCCGTTTACGGAATTCATTCCCGCGTTTACGCGGGAATTCGAATTGCGCTTGCGCAATTCGCGCTCTATGCTCCGGCTTGCCGGGG
>NZ_JAVDVA010000028.1:0-82085 GCF_031456635.1 Streptomyces sp. 3330 | reverse complement strand
GGGGGGTCGGGTGGGTGGTGGGGGGGGCGCGCGCGTCTCTGTGGTTTTTGGGGCCCCCCCCGCCCGGCCCCGCCGCGGCGGCGCGGCGGGCCGCCCCGGGGGGTCGTAAACCGGTCAGGACGGTGAACGAAGGGGAAGGGGTCGGGAAGAAACCGGGCAGAGACGGGAGGAGCCGGGCCGGGGTCGGGGGGCGTTCGCGGGGGAGACCCCCGGACGCGGGTGGGGTCTCAGTGGATGATGCCGGTCCGCAGGGCCACCGCGACCATGCCGGCGCGGTCGCCCGTGCCGAGCTTGCGCGCGATGCGGGCGAGGTGGCTCTTGACGGTCAGTGCGGACAGGCCCATCGAGACGCCGATCGCCTTGTTGGACTGGCCTTCCGCCACCAGTCGCAGCACTTCGACCTCGCGGCCGGAGAGCTCGCGGTAGCCACCCGGGTGACTCGGGGCACCCGGGGGGCGGCGGTGGAGACGGGCGGCGGAGCCCATGGGGGCGGCACCGGGTCGGCTGGGGAGGCCGAGGTTGGTGCGGGTGCCGGTGACGACGTAGCCCTTCACGCCGCCCGCGAGGGCGTTGCGCACGGCGCCGATGTCGTCGGCGGCGGAGAGGGCGAGCCCGTTGGGCCAGCCCGCGGCGCGGGTCTCCGACAACAGGGTGAGGCCGGAGCCGTCGGGCAGGTGGACGTCGGCGACGCAGATGTCGCGGGGGTTGCCGATGCGGGGACGAGCCTCCGCGATGGACGAGGCTTCGATGACGTCGCGCACACCGAGCGCCCACAGGTGGCGGGTGACGGTGGAGCGGACGCGCGGGTCGGCCACGACCACCATGGCGGTGGGCTTGTTCGGGCGGTAGGCGACCAGGCTTGCGGGCTGCTCGAGGAGAACGGACACCAGGCCTCCTGGGTGGGGGACGGGGGCCGGCTCGCGGGGCTTGTGGGGAGGAAGCCGGGACGAACCGTGCTTTCAAGGTCACAGTCGTCTTCGGCAGCGAACCCGGGGTCCTTTAGAGAATGATCACGATCTAGTGAGTAACAATACGTGCAATTCGGACACGCGATCGATCATCCGAAGATCGAGTCGGTTTAAGTGGGTGTCTTACGGGATCGAAAATGGCCGTATCGACAAAGAGATGGTCAACGTGACTGGGGCCCCCTGCGCTGCGGCAGCGTCACCACCGAGGCGTCCCCCGGACCGGCCGGCGGCAGCCCCGCCACCTGCGCCAGCAGATCGCACCAGGCCGCCAGGTGCGCCCCCGCCTCTGGCACCCCGCCCAGCCCCTCGCGCGGCGTCCAGGAGGCCCTGATCTCGATCTGCGAGGTCGCCGGGCGCTCCGCCAGCCCGCCGAAGTAGTGCGAACCCGCGCGCGTGACGGTCCCGCTCGGCTCGCCGTACGTCAGCCCGCGCGCCTGGAGCGCGCCGGTCAGCCACGACCAGCACACCTCCGGCAGCAGCGGGTCCGCGGCCATCTCCGGCTCCAGTTCGGCCCGGACGAGGGTCACCAGCCGGAACGTTCCGCGCCAGGCGTCGTGCCCGGCCGGATCGTGCAGCAGCACCAGCCGGCCGTCGGCCAGATCCTGGTCGCCGTCCACGACCGTCGCCTCCAGCGCGTACGCGAACGGGGCGAGCCGCTTCGGGGCCGGCGTCGGCTCCGCCTCGATCTGCGGCCGCAGCCGCGCCGCCCTCAGCTGCTCGACCGCCGCCCGGAAAGGCGGTGGAGCCGACCTGGTCCCATCCGGGTCCCCCTCGTTCGCTTCATCCATCCCGCCAGCGCCGTCCGACAGTCGTCCCTGAGCCGCAGCCATGCGGGGAAGATTAAGGGGAACGGGGCCTTCGCGCAGGGCAAGACACCCGTGCGGGGCTCGCGGACGGGTGCGCGCTGGGCGAACAGGCGCACGGGCCGCGCACGGCCGCGGCCCGCCGCGGAGGCGGGGCGGAGGCGGGGCGGAGGCGGGACGCGGGCGGGGCGCGGGCGCGGCGGGGGGCGGCTCCACCGCCTCCGGCGCCGTGGGAGACTTGCCGTCGTGAGCGCGAACGAGAGCCCGGCGGGCCGCCAGCCGACAGCGACGTACGACAGTGCCTTCCTGAAGGCGTGCAGGCGTGAACCGGTGCCGCACACGCCCGTGTGGTTCATGCGGCAGGCCGGGCGCTCCCTGCCGGAGTACCGCAAGGTCCGCGAGGGCGTTCCCATGCTCGAGTCCTGCATGCGGCCCGAGCTGGTCACCGAGATCACCCTCCAGCCCGTGCGCCGGCACGACGTGGACGCGGCGATCTACTTCAGCGACATCGTCGTCCCGCTCAAGGCCATCGGCATCGACCTCGACATCAAGCCGGGCGTCGGCCCGGTCGTCGAGCGCCCGATCCGCACCCGCGCCGACCTGGCCCAGCTCCGCGACCTCACCCCCGAGGACGTCTCCTACGTCACCGAGGCCATCGGCCTGCTGACCGCCGAGCTCGGCGCCACCCCCCTCATCGGTTTCGCGGGCGCGCCTTTCACCCTCGCGAGCTACCTCGTCGAGGGCGGCCCGTCCCGCACGTACGAGAACGCCAAGGCGATGATGTACGGCGACCCGGAACTCTGGGCCGACCTGCTCGACCGTCTCGCGGAGATCACGTCCGCCTTCCTGAAGGTGCAGATCGAGGCCGGCGCCAGCGCCGTCCAGCTGTTCGACTCCTGGGCCGGAGCGCTCGCCCCGAGCGACTACCGCCGCTCGGTGCTGCCCGCCTCCGCGAAGGTCTTCCGCGCGGTCGAGGGGTACGGCGTCCCGCGCATCCACTTCGGCGTGGGCACCGGCGAGCTGCTGCGGCTGATGGGCGAGGCCGGGGCGGACGTCGTCGGCGTCGACTGGCGCGTCCCGCTCGACGAGGCCGCCCGCCGGGTCGGCCCCGGCAAGACGCTCCAGGGCAACCTCGACCCGACCGTCCTGTTCGCCGGCGCCGAGGCCGTCGAGGCCAAGACCCGCGAGGTGCTCGACGCGGCGGCCGGCCTCGAGGGCCACGTCTTCAACCTCGGCCACGGCGTCATGCCGTCCACCGACCCGGACGCGCTGACCCGCCTCGTCGAGTACGTCCACACGCAGACCGCCCGCTGACCCGGGTTCACCAGGTGTGCCGGGGGCGCGCCCGTCTGCCGAACAGCAGACCGCGCGGCTCCGGCGGCGGGGGCGTGCCCGGCTTGAGCGGCCAGGCGAGCAGCATGCCGGCGAGGAAGCCGACGACGTGCGCCGCGTACGCCACCGTGCCCGCGCCGGAGACGCCCTCCCCGGAGGAGTACACCGCCTGCAGCACGAACCAGAAGCCCAGCACCAGCCAGGCCGGCAGCCGCAGCGGCAGGAACACCAGGAACGGGACGAGCACCCACACCCTGGCCTTCGGATACAGCACCAGATAGGCGCCCAGCACCCCCGCGATCGCCCCCGACGCGCCGATCAGCGGATCGGTCGAGTCGGCGTTGAGCAGCGCGAAACCGTACGACGCCGCGTAACCGCAGGCGCCGTAGAAGAGGGCGAAGCGGACGTGCCCCATGCGGTCCTCTATGTTGTTGCCGAAGATCAGCAGGAACAGCATGTTGCCCAGCAGGTGCAGCCAGCCGCCGTGCAGGAACATCGCGCTGAGCACGCTCAGCGCGGGCGACTTGTCGTACCCCGGCGGAGCCAGCACGCATCCCGCGCCGCGCACTTCGCCGGTCGGGACGAGCTGGGGGAGCTGATGGTGGATCAACTCCCGCGGCACGGCGGCGTAGTGCTCCAGGAAGGCGTGCAGATGACACGTCTGGGCCAGGCTGCTGTCGCCCGCCGTGGAGCCGGACAGGCCGGGCATGAACAGGAACACGAAGACGTTCGCCGCGATGAGGGCGTACGTCACCACCGGGGTGCGGCGCACGGGATTCACGTCATGGACGGGGATGACCACAAGGAAGTACTGCCCCCGATCCGTTCGGTGAACCGGTGAACGGGGATCCCCACGGGCGCGTATGAACCGTCAACTGCTCGCGGCACGAGGAAGGCGGGCCGCGGGGACGACGTGAGGAACAGGCGATGAACGACCGAGTTACTCCCCCCATGCACGCCACTCCCGACGGCGAGGCGGAGATATCCCTGGTGATCCGGCTGCCCTGGGAGGACGTGGCACGGCTCGGCCAGGAGGCCGGGCGGCTGGCCGCGCAGATGCAGCGGCCGGTGACCCTCGACGAGGCGGTCAGCAGCCGCCTGCGGTCACGGCCGGCGCCCGCGGCGCACGCCAAGCCCGCGGAGCAGCCGGCCGCCGCCGCGGTCTCCGCGCTGCCGCGCCTGAGCGGAACCGCTTGAGCGATGACGCGAGGTCCGGCCGCGACGGCCCCGGGCGGGCGGGGGGCCGGTCGCGCGGCCCCGCGCCGCCCGGACCGGCCGCCGCCCCGGTGCCGGCCCGGCTAGAAGCCGCGGATCTTCGCCGAGGCCTTGCGCGCCGCGACCAGCACCGGGTCCCACACCGGTGAGAACGGCGGCGCGTACCCGAGGTCCAGGGCCGTCATCTGCTCCACCGTCATCCCGGCCGTCAACGCCACCGCCGCGATGTCGACGCGTTTGCCCGCACCCTCCCGTCCGACGATCTGCAGGCCCAGCAGACGGCCCGTCCTGCGCTCGGCGAGCATCTTGACCGTCATGGGGGAGGCGCCGGGGTAGTAACCGGCGCGGCTCGTCGACTCGACGGTGACCGCCTCGAACTGCAGGCCGACGCGCCGGGCGTCCTTCTCGCGCAGGCCCGTGCGGGCGATCTCCAGATCGCACACCTTGCTGACGGCCGTGCCGACCACGCCGGGGAACGTGGCGTACCCGCCCCCGACGTTGGTGCCGATGACCTGGCCGTGCTTGTTCGCATGGGTGCCCAGGGCGATGTGCCGCTCCTGGCCGGAGACCAGGTCCAGCACCTCGACGCAGTCGCCGCCGGCCCAGACGCTCCCGTCCGCGACGGGTCCGCGCACTCGCATCGCCAGGTCGGTGAGGAGCCCGCCGTGCGCGCCCACGGGCAGACCCGCCGCCCGCGCGAGCCCCGTCTCCGGGCGGACCCCGATGCCCAGCACCACCACGTCCGCCGGATACTCGGCGCCCTCGGTCACCACCGCCCTCACGTGACCGTCCTCCGCGGTGCGCAGCGCGGTGACCTCGGAGTCGTTCACCATGGTGATGCCCAGACCCTCCATGGCCCGGTGCACCAGCCGCCCCATGTCCGGGTCCAGGGTCGACATCGGCTCGCTGCCCCGGTTGACGACCGTCACCTCGTAGCCGTGCTCGATGAGCGCCTCGGCCATCTCCACACCGATGTAGCCCGCCCCCACGACCACGGCCCGCCGCCCACGCGCGCGTGCCAGCGTGTCGAGCAGCGCCTGCCCGTCGTCCAGGGTCTGCACCCCGTGCACGCCCTCCGCGTCCATGCCCGGCAGGTCCGGCCGGATCGGGCGCGCCCCGGTCGCGATGACGAGCTTGTCGTACGACGTCCAGGACTCCGTGCCGGAATCCACCGCACGCGAGCGTACCCGCCGCCCCGCCACGTCGATCTCCGTGACCTCCGTGCGCATCCTCAGGTCGATCCCCCGCGCGCGGTGCTCCTCGGGCGTGCGGGCGATGAGATCGTCCCGCTCGGTGACGTCACCGCCCACCCAGTACGGGATGCCGCACGCCGAGTAGGACGTGAAGTGGCCCCGCTCGAAGGCCACGATCTCCAGCTCCCCGGGCCCTTTCAGACGGCGGGCCTGGGACGCTGCGGACATGCCCGCGGCGTCCCCGCCGATCACCACAAGTCGCTCGATGCTCATGCGAACACGCTACGGGGGACTCGCAGTTCAGTGCCGCTCGGGCTCGCCCGCACCGGCCCCGGTCTGTCCGGCCCCCGTCGGTCCGTCCCCGGTCCGTCCGGGCCCGTGCTGCGCCGCGGCGGGCCCGGCTCCGGCCTGTCCCGCCCTGGGACCGGCTCCGGCCTGCCCGGGCACGCCCAGTCCGGCCCAGCTCGCCTCCGCCGCCCGCCGGCGCGGTCGCACCAGCCGCAGCCACACCAGCAGGAGCAGAGCGCCCACCGCGAGGAACGGCAGCGCCGCGCCGAACACGACGGCGATCCACCGCAGCATCGTCACGAACGCGTCCCAGCCGCCCGCCAGCGCGTCCACGAACCCGGGGTCGTCGTCCTCGGCGACCGGGACGACCGGCTTCTCCGACAGGGTCAGCGTGACGGTCGCCAGGCTCGTGCGGTCCTTCAGCGACGCCTGCTGGGCGAGCAGCGCCTCCAGGTCGGACTCCCGGTTGCTCAGCTCGCCCTCCAGGGTGACCACGTCGCTCAGCTTGGTGGCCCGGTCCATCAGCTCGCGGACCCGGGCGACGCTGGCGCGCTGCGAGGCGATGCGGCTCTCGACGTCGACGACCTGGTCGGTGACGTCCTCGGCCTTCGCCGTGCGCTCCAGCAGCTTGCCCGCGCCCTGGAGGGCGGCGAGGACGTCGTCGTACTTCTCGACGGGCACCCGCAGCACCACCCGGGTCCGCTCGGCGCCGTCCTCGTCCCGGACGGTCGTCTCGTCGCCGACGTAGCCCCCCGCGTTCTCGGTGGTCGTACGGGCCTCGTCCAGGGCCTTCGGCACGTCCTTGACCTGCACGGTCAGCGAGGCGGTGCGGATGATGCGGTTCGCGGTGAGGGCGGGCGCCGAGGTGGCCTTCGAGCCACTGGAGCCCGCGCCCTCCTTCGCGTCCTGCGCGGCGTCCGCGTCACCGGCGCCGGCCTCCCCGACGGCGGCCTTGTCGGCCGTGCTGCTCGCGCCGGAGTCGCTCGCGCCGCTGCATCCGGTGAGCGCGAGGCCCGCGGCCAGCAGGATCCCGGCCAGGGCGTGAGTGGTCCGTGCGGGACGCCGTACGGAGCGTCCTGCGGAACGTGGTGTGCGCATGTGGGTCTACCCCCGGGACGGTGACGACTGTGACGTTCCTTCGACGCCCGGGCGGGCCGGGACGTTGGCGGAAAACGGTTCCGAACAGGTCACGGTCGGGACGCGGCCAGGACACCGGGCCGCGACGGGGGTGTCAGCGGGGTCTGAGAGAGTGGACGCATGAGCTCAACGGGTACGGGCACGGGGCAGCACGTCATCGTCGTCGGAGCCGGGATCGCCGGACTGGCCGCCGCCCACCGGCTGCTGGAGCGCGGGGCGCGGGTGACCGTCCTCGAGGCCTCCGGCCGGGTGGGAGGCAAGCTGCTGCCCGGCGAGATCGCGGGCGTGCGCGTGGACCTCGGCGCCGAGTCGATGCTGGCCCGCCGGCCCGAGGCGGTCGCCCTCGCGCGCGAGGTGGGCCTCTCCGACCGCCTGCAGCCGCCGGCCACCGCGACGGCCTCGATCTGGACCCGCGGCGCGCTGCGCCCCATGCCCAAGGGACACGTCATGGGCGTCCCCGGCACGGCGACCGCCCTCACCGGAGTCCTCTCCGACGAGGGCCTCGCGCGCATCGGACGCGACGCCGACCTGCCCCGCACCGAGGTCGGGGACGACGTGGCCGTCGGGGAGTACGTGGCGGCGCGCATGGGCCGCGAGGTCGTCGACCGCCTCGTCGAACCGCTGCTCGGCGGGGTGTACGCCGGTGACGCCTACCGGATCTCGATGCGCTCCGCCGTCCCGCAGCTCTACCAGGCGGCCCGGACCCACACCTCGCTGACGGAGGCCGTCCGCGAGATCCAGGCGAAGGCCGCCGCCCATCAGCAGACCGGCCCGGTGTTCATGGGCCTCGAAGGCGGGGTGGGCTCCCTGCCGCCCGCCGTCGCCGCGTCCGTGCAGGCACGCGGCGGCGAGATCCACACGCGCGTGCCCGTGACCGCGCTGCGCCGCTCGGCCGGCGGAGGCTGGCAGGTCACCGCGGGGGAGCGGGTGCTGCACGCCGACGCCGTGGTCGTCGCCGTGCCCGCTCCGGCCGCCGCCGCGCTGCTGGCCGCCGAGTCCCCCGGCGCCGCCGCCGCCCTGCGCACGGTGGAGTACGCCTCCATGGCCCTGGTCACCCTCGCCTACCGGCGCGCCGACACCGCCGACACCCTGCCCGACGGCAGCGGTTTCCTCGTCCCGCCCGTCGACGGACGCACCATCAAGGCGTCCACCTTCGCCTCCCGCAAGTGGGGCTGGATCGCCGACGAGGACCCGGACACGGTCGTGCTGCGCACCTCCGTGGGGCGGTACGGAGAGACGGAGATCCTGGGCCGTGAGGACGCCGAACTCGTCGACGTCTCCCGGCGCGACCTGCGCGCGGCCACCGGCCTGGACGCCACGCCCCTCGAAACCCGCGTCACCCGCTGGACGGACGGCCTGCCGCAGTACCCGGTCGGCCACCACGCGCGCGTGGCCCGCATCCGCGAGCACGTCGCCGGGCTCCCCGGCCTCGCGGTCTGCGGCGCCCCGTACGACGGCGTGGGCATCCCGGCCTGCATCGCGAGCGCGTACGCGGCGGTCGACCAGCTCGGCGGCGACCTGGGCGCCGTACGCGAGCTCGCGGCCAACCCGGTGCAAAGTCTGCACGGCGGAGCGGGAGAATGAGAGCCATGAGTGACGACGCCCCCACCACCGAGTCCGGCAGGGTCCCGAACAAGGGCAAGCTGGCCAAGGACCTCAACGAGGTCATCCGCTACACGCTGTGGTCCGTCTTCAAGCTGAAGGACGCGCTGCCCGAGGACCGCGCCGGTTACGCCGACGAGGTCCAGGAACTGTTCGACCAGCTCGCCGCCAAGGACGTGACGATCCGCGGCACCTACGACGTGTCCGGCCTGCGCGCCGACGCCGACGTCATGATCTGGTGGCACGCCGAGACCGCCGACCAGCTCCAGGAGGCGTACAACCTCTTCCGCCGCACCCGGCTGGGCCGCGCGCTGGAGCCGGTCTGGTCGAACATGGCGCTGCACCGCCCCGCCGAGTTCAACCGCTCGCACATCCCGGCGTTCCTCGCCGACGAGACGCCCCGGAACTACGTGAGCGTCTACCCCTTCGTGCGCTCCTACGACTGGTACCTGCTGCCCGACGAGGACCGTCGCCGCATGCTCGCCGACCACGGCAAGATGGCCCGCGGCTACCCGGACGTCCGCGCCAACACCGTCGCCTCGTTCTCGCTGGGCGACTACGAGTGGATCCTGGCGTTCGAGGCCGACGAGCTGTACCGCATCGTCGACCTCATGCGCCACCTGCGCGCCTCCGAGGCCCGCATGCACGTCCGCGAGGAGGTCCCGTTCTACACGGGCCGCCGCAAGGACCTCACGGAGCTGGTCGCGGGCCTCGCCTGATCAGCGCCCCGCCCCGGCGGCGCGTTCCGCGGGAGCGGCCGCCGGCGCGGGTTCCGGGCGCGGCGCGCAGGCAGCGCGCCGCCCCGGCAGCCGGCCCTCCAGCAGGTACGCCTCCAGGTGGCCGTTGACGCACCGGTTCGGACCGCCCGCGATGCCGTGCGTGCCGGCGTCCCGCTCGGTGACCAGCACCGACCCGGTCAGCCGCCGGTGCATCTCCAGCGCCCCGGCGTAGGGTGCCGCCGCGTCCCGCTCGGCGGCCAGGATCAGCGTCGGCGGCAGCTCGCCCGGACCGGTCCGCACGTCGACCGGCCGCTGCCGGGGCGCCGGCCAGTACGCGCACGGCAGGTTCGCCCACACGTTGTCCCACGTCTCGAACGGCGCGACGCGCGCCAGCCGCGTGCTGTCGCGGTCCCACACCTTCCAGTCCGTCGGCCAGGGCGCGTCGTTGCACTCCACGGCCGTGTACACGGCGTTGGCGTTCTCCGCCTCGGCGGCGGCCTCCCGCACCGGCCCGGCCTGCGCGATCAACTGCCGGGGGTCGCCCTTCAGATACTCCGACAGCGCCTGGGCCCGGGCCGGCCAGTAGTCGTCGTAGTACCCGGCCTGCAGGAACGCGCCCTGGAGCTGTCCGGGGCCCACCTTCCCGCCGGCCGGCTCCGCGGCCAGCCGCGCGCGCGCCCGCTCGTAGCTGGCCAGCACCGCCTCCGCCGTGCCGCCCAGGCCGTACACGTCGTCGTGCCGCGCGACCCACTCCCGGAAGTCCGTCCAGCGGCTCTCGAACGCCGCCGACTGGTCGAGGTTGTTGCGGTACCAGATCTGCGCCGGGTCGGGGTTCACGGCCGCGTCGAACACCATCCGCCGCACGTGGGAGGGGAAGAGCGTCGCGTAGACCCCGCCGAAGTAGGTGCCGTACGACGCCCCCATGAACGTCAGCCGTTCCTCGCCGAGCGCGGCGCGCAGCACGTCCAGGTCACGGGCGTTGTTCAGCGAGTTGTAGTGCCGCAGGGCGCTCCCCGACCGCTTCGCACAGCCCCGCGCGTACGCCTTCGCCTGCGCGACGCGCTCCTTCTTGTACGACTCCGAGGGGTGGTCCGGGGCGGGGGCGGGGCCCTTGAAGAAGCGCTGGGGGTCCTGGCAGGACAGCGGCGCCGAACGGCCGACCCCGCGCGGGTCGTAGCCGACGAGGTCGTACGCCGCCCCGATGCGCTTCCACTCCGGCAGCAGGCCGATCAGCGGGAAATACAGCCCCGAGCCGCCGGGACCGCCCGGGTTGAACACCAGCGCACCCTGCCGGGGCACCCGGTGCTTGCTGTTGTGCGGGTCCCGGTGGGTGGCCCGCACCCGGCTGACGGTGAGCGCGATCTGCTTGCCGTTCGGGGCCGCGTAGTCGAGCGGGACGGAGACCGTGCCGCACTGCATGCTGCCCGGCAGGTCCTGTGCGTCGGAGCAGGTCCCGAAGTCGACGCCCTTCGCCGCGGCCCGCGCGGCGGCCAGCGCGACACCGGGCGCGCCGGACAGGGCGCCGGTGTTCGGGGCGCCGCCCGCCGGGACGGCGGAGAGGGCGGTCAGCAGGAGGGCTCCTGCGGCCGAGTGGAGGGCGGCGGCTCTCATCGGGTGTCCCTTCGGTGCACGGCGGCGACACAAGGGATGGTTGGTTCGACCGTGGGGGAAGGCAAGCACCGTCGACGGGTGTCGGCGCCAATGCCCCTTGTGCGCCCCCCGGTGGTCGAGCGCGCCCTGTCTCAGTCCCGCCCGTACTGCTCACGACGGGCGAAGGCGGCCCGCAGGTCCGGCTCGCCCACCGCGCGGATCCCCCGCACGGCGACGGAGGTCAGGTACGCGCGGTCGTCCCCGGCGCCACTTGCGTGCCGCGCCAGCGCGCCCAGCAGCCGCTGCCCGGCCGGTGAGGCCCAGCGGGAATACGGATGCACCTCCACCCGCGCTATCGCCAGGCAGCTCAGCGCGAGCGCCAGCGGCAGCGCGAACCAGAGCGCGACGAGGTCGCGGGGCATGTCCGGGGTGGCGGGGAGCAGCAGTGCGGTGGCGCCCAGCGCGACGACGGCCACGGCGGCGACCCGTACCTGGCGCACCCCGGCCGCGACCGTCGTACGGGCCCCGTCGGGCACCGCGAGACCTGCGCGGACCAGCCGGTCGGCGAGGCCTCCCACCGCGTCCGCGGCGGCCGCCGCCGCGCGCGCCGGGGCGATACGGGACTGTCCCTCGGGCCCGATGGCCCCTATGACCGACCGCTCCATCTCGTCCCGCCCGCGCGGGTCCACGACGGTCGCCCAGCCGGTGCGGGCGAGCACCAGGCGCCGCTGCCGCGCCATGGAGACCATGGTCAGGTCGGCGACCCTGCCCGGACCGCCGGACAGGAAGGCCGCCTCGTAGAGCGTCAGATCATGTCCCCGGCCCGCGTCCTCGTCGACGGCCGCCGCCCGTGCGGCGGCCAGGCACAGCCGTGTGCACGCCGCACCCGCGACGGCCCATGCCAGCAGCAGGAGAAGCACCCAGACCATGCTGTGTTTCTATGCCATGCGCCCGGAGGAACACCACGCCCTGTTCACCATCCGGACCGAGCGTCGCGGGTATGGGACGTTCCGCTCGCCTTCGCCCTGCCCGAGGGAGAAGGGCGAGGGGGATCGGATTTCGGTCCGGATCTCGGAAAACGGTCTCGCAACCCATTTCACCTGCCGCCCGCCACCGCTTGCCGCTTGTACCTGTCAGCTGCCGGGTGGCGGGCTGGCCGCGGCCGGCGGGAGCGTGTACGTGGGATGCGGCGACGGCGTCACCGGCACCGGCACCGCCGAGCCGGGGTCGGCCGTCGGTCCCGGCGGGCCGGGGAAACGGGTGATCGGCGGCGTGCTGTCGGCGGCCATGTCCCGGGCGAGAGCGTCGAAGTCGACGAACCCGGTGGCCTCCAGGATCTTGATGTGGTCCAGCACGGTGGTGTTGGCGTCGTCGGCGAGCTCGCGCACCAGCGAGTTGCGGGTACTGGCCCGCACCTGGGCGACGACGGAGAACACCCGGCCGTGCGCGAGACGCAGGATATTGGCGAACTTCCAGTCGTACTGCTCGCCCTGCGCCGCGTCGAGTGCGCTCAGCCAGCCCTTCTGCTGCTCGTTGGGCTCGTTCGGCAGCGCGAGGCCCAGCCGGGAGGCGACGGTCCGCACCCGCTCGTCCAGGAAGGTGTGCCCCTCGACCAGGTGCCGGCCCGCCGTCCGTACGGCCTCGGTCGTGCCCTTCGTCTGCGCCTCCTGACCGGCGGGCAGTTCCCACAGCCCCGCCAGCCGGACCTTCGTGACGAACTCCCGGTCCAGCGCGGACAACGGCCCGTACTGCGTCGACACCGTCTGCGCGTTCAGCACGTCCACCCCGGTGCCCGACCGGTCGGCGTACGACCAGATCGGGAAGACCAGAGCCGCCAGGGTCGCCGCCAGGCCCGTGATGATGAGTCCGGTTCCGCTGAAGATGCCTCTGCCCTGGACGGGGGGTCGCGGCCGCATGGGGTGCCTCCTGCTCGCGGCACTGCACACTAGTGCGCTTCGGTTGCGGGACTGGCTGGCATATTACTGCGTCGGCATCGCCAACTGCCGTATGGGTGCAAAGAGTTCAAATCAGGTCATTGTGGGCGAAGTGTGAGGACCTGTGTGCGCTGACGGGTGCGCCATATAGGGTGAAACGACGGGAAAGCGGTGCGGGAACGGTTGCGGTGCGTGTCCTGGGCTGTGCGGTGTTAGCCCCGGCACACTCGGGACGTCCGCGGTGCCGGACCCCTCATCGCCCGATCAAGCTCCGCCCCATCCGGCCGACCTGTCCCAGCCGTGACCTCGGCCTCGGCGCGGGGCCCGAGCGGTCCAGCCACCACCGGCGCAGTTCCCGACGGGCCCGGCCCTCCGCCGGCCGCCCGTCCAGCAGCGTCTGCTCGGCGAAGTCGAGGGCGTCCTGCCGGTAGCCGCCGCGCATCGGGTGGCCTTGGGCGTACGCGATGAAAGCGGTGCGGTAACCGCTTCCGAGCATGACCGGCAGCTCCGGGGCCACCTTCGCCACCACGTCCGCGCGCTTCGCCGCCAGCGCCCGGGACTGTACGCCGAGCCGCACCCGGTCGAAGCCCTCGGGTACCGGCGTCCCGGCCACCAGCGCCGACAGCAGGGCCGCCTGCGCGAGGCCGAGGCGCTGACGCGTCGTCTCGTCGAGAGGGGCCGGGTCCGGCTCCGGCCCCGGGGCGGGCGGGGCGGACCGGTCCCCGGTCCGGGCGTCCGTCCCTGCGCCGGTCACGGTGCGGGCTCCGATGCGGGTCTCGATGCCGGTCCCGACGCGGGTCCCGATGCCGGTCGCGCCGTGCTGCCCCGCGCTCGACCCGGCCCGCGTGACGGCGTGCTCCTGCCCGCCGGCTTCGACGGCCGCCCGGATCGTGCGCAGCTCCCGCTCCAGTTCCGCCGGCTCGGGGAAGTTCTCGTCCCGCTCCAGCAGCACTCCCGGAGGCGACACCCGGGACGCGAGGTCGGTGAGGATGTCGAGGACCGGCCGGGGCACCGGGTGGGCGTGACTGTCGTGCCAGACGCCGTCCCGCTCGAAACCGCCCGCCACATGGACGTAGGCGATGGCCTCCAGGGGCAGTTCGGCGAGCGCCTTGGCGGGGTCCTCGCCCCGGTTGACGTGGTTGGTGTGCAGGTTGGCCACGTCGATGAGCAGCCGTACGCCCGTCCGGTCGGCCAGCTCGTACAGGAACTGCCCCTCGGTCATCTCCTCGCCGGGCCACGCGATGAGCGCGGCGATGTTCTCGACGGCGAGCGGCACGGGCAGCGCCTCCTGCGCGATGCGCACGTTCTCGCACAGCACGTCGAGGGCGTCGCGGGTGCGGGGCACCGGCAGCAGATGTCCGGCCTCGAGCCGCGGGGACGCGGCCAGGGGGCCGCCCGCGCGGACGAACGCGATGTGCTCGGTGACCAGCGGCGAACCCAGTGCCTCGGCCCGCTCGGCGAGCGCGGCCAGCCGTCCCGCGTCGGGCCGCTCCGCGTCGCCCAGCCCGAGCGAGACGCCGTGCGGGATCACGGTGACCCCGCGCTCGCGCAGCCGGAGCAGCGAGTCGGGCAGATGCCCGGGGCAGACGTTCTCGGCGACGGCCTCGACCCAGTCGATGCCCGGCATGCGCTCCACGGCGTCCGCGATCTCCGGCCGCCAGCCGATGCCCGTCCCCAGTCGCCTCATGGTCCCCGCCTCCTTCGTGCCCCCTGCGTGGTGACGGAGGTATGGCCCCGCCACCGCCTCGCGAACCGCCCGCCACCGTCCTTCAGAGCAACATTTGAGGTTCGGACCACAGGGCCGGGGCCGCCTGGTGGGGCCGATCGCAGCGGCCGCAGCGGTGGGACTGGTGGCAGCGGCCGGGGCGGCGTCGGGGCGGTGAGAACCGCGAGAGCGGCGAGAGCGAGAGTCGTGTGAGCGGCGGGCTGCGAGGACGGCGGCGAAAACGGTGAGAGTGGTGTGAGCGGCGGGCCGCGGGGTCAGCGGGCCCGCAGGGCCGGGTGGTCCGCGACCACCGTGCAACTGCCCGGCGCGATCTCGGTGAACCCGGCGTCCCGCACGAGCGGCAATCCGCTCTCCGTCAGCTCACGCCACCGCCGCGGCTCCGCGGTCCGCACGGCGAGCGGGAAACCCGCCTCCCGCCAGGCGGTCCGCTCCTCGTCCGACAGCTCCCACCAGGCGAGCTGCGCGCCGTGCCCGGCCTGCGCCATCGCCTTGCCCGCGGACATGCCGACCTCCGGGTTCTGCCAGATCACCGGAGCCGTCGGGTCGAAGTCGACCGGCGGCTCAGGATCGTCGAGATCGGTTCCGGAAACCTGCAGCTTCGCCAGCTCCTTGGGCCAGCCGTCCAGCGGAACGGGCGGGAACACCCTTACTTCCGCCGCCTTGCCCGTGACCGTGATGCCGGGCAGTGCCTCCGCCCGGCGCCACTCGGCGCCCCGCGCCCGGCGCACCACCTTGCGGATCCGGGCGTCCTGCCAGTCGCGCACGGCCGCGGCCCACTCGCCCTCGCCCAGCGCCCGCTCGTCGGCGAGGAGGGTCAGCACGGCGCGCGCGGCCGTCTCCAACGCGTCCGTGCGCGCCGGCGGGGCGGCACGCTCGATGCGGACCACCAGAGGCAGGACGAACTGCGGAGCCTCGTCCCGTGTCGAACGCTCGGTACGGAAGGGGCTGTCGCCGGGAACGGCCGGATCAATGGTCACGTCCTCCAGTCTGCCAGGTGGAAGATCCACGCATCCGCGAGTGAGAGGACGGTCCGCATGCCACGTGAGCTACGGCTGGAGGCCGTGGGCCGCCGCTACGGCCTGCGCGGCCCCTGGGTGTTCCGCGACGTGCACCTGAACCCGGCGCCCGCGACCCTCACCCGCATCGACGGCCCCAACGGCACCGGGAAGTCCACCCTGCTCCGCCTGCTGGCCCGCGTCGACGCCCCCACCGAGGGCAAGGTCACCGGCGCCCCCCGCACCGCCTACGTTCCCGAACGCTTCCCCGCCGCTCTCCCCTTCACCGCCCTCGGCTGGCTCACCCACCTCGGCGCGGTCCACGGCCTGTCCCGGACGGCGGCCGCGCACGCCGCGGGCGACTGGCTGGACCGCTTCGGCGCCACCGCGCACGCCCACACCCCGATGAGCCGCCTCTCCAAGGGCAGCAGCCAGAAGGTCGCCGTGGCACAAGCACTCCTCGCCGAACCGGAGTTGCTGATCCTGGACGAGGCCTGGACGGGACTGGACACCGACGCGCGCGCCGAACTCGAACGCGCCGTCGCCGAGCGGACGGCCGCCGGATCGGCCGTCGTCTTCGTGGACCACGACCCCCGCCGCCTCGCCGGCCGGGCGGACGCCGAGTACACCGTCCGTGACGGCGCCCTGCACCCCCGTACCGCGACCGGACCGACCGTCGCCCCCGACGGCCCGCACCTGACCATCGAGGTGCACGGGCCGGCCGCCCCGCTCCCACCGGAGGCGCTCCGCCTGGCCACCGCCACCGAGAAGACGGCCGACCGCAGCCACCGGCTCACCGTCCCCGCCTCCCACTCCGACGTCCTGCTCCGCGCCCTGCTCACCGCCCGGCCGCCGTGGCACGTGGTGAGCGTCCGTCAGGACGGGAGCCGCGACCGATGACCGCCCTCCTGCGCTATCAGACCGCCCTGCTCCTGCGCTCGCAGCGCTGGCTCCCCCCGTTCCTCCTCTATGCCGTCTTCCTGGGCGTCGGCGTGCAGGGAGGCCGGCCGCTGCTGGACTCGCTCGGATACACGGCCGCGTTCCTGCTGCCCGTCGCCGCCTGGCTGGTGCGGATCTGCGTCACCAACGAGCCCCCGGCCGCCCGCACCGTCGTCGCGGCGGCGGTCGGGCCCGGGCGGGCGCACCTGGCCTGCGTCCTGGTCGCGCTGACCACGGCCGTCGTGTGCGGCGCGACGGCGATCCTGCTGGTCACGCTCATCAGCGACCCGGTCGGCAGCGACCACCACAAGCGTGTTCCCGTCCCGGAAGCCGTCGGCGCCGGACTGCTCGCCGTCCTGACCTGTGCGCTGCTCGGCGCGGCCGTCGGCGCGCTCACCGCCTGGCCCGTGCTGCGCTCGCCGGGCCGCGCGGTCCCCGCACTGCTGCTGGCGGCCCTGCTGTCGCTGGTGGTCACCGGTTCCCCGGCGCAGGCGGCCGTGAGCGACCTGGTCGGCGGCTCCCACTCGGCGACCGTCCACATGCCGCTCCTCCCCGTGGTCGCGGCAGCCCTGCTGAGTGCGGCGGCGATCGCCGTGGCGTGCGCGCTCACGTCACGCCGATCGCCGTGAGCGGAGGAAGGAAGGAAGGAAGGTAGGGAGGGAGTGAGTGAGGGGGGAGGGTGGGTGGTCGGGCGCGGGGAAGCGGTTGCGCAACTTGTGCGGAGCAGCGGCAGCGGCAGCGCCGACACATGGAGCCACGCACGCATCGGGGAGGCGTGCGGGTAGGCATCGGGGAGGCGTGCGGGTAACCGGTTACGGTGGGTTACTCCGCCGGTAGCCGGTAGCCGGTAGCCGGTAGCCGGTAGCGGGATGTCGACTGCAGGTAACCGGTTACGTCGCGGCAACCGGTTACTTGCCGGGAAACGCTGGTGCGGAGCGAGCGGCGGTCACACGCGCCCACAAGTGCCCCGCGCGGACAGAAATCCCGCGCAAGCGGTTTCTCCGTGTAAACGGTTACTTAAAGCAAGCGGCTACCCCGAGCAGGCGGTCCGCTGCGCCTCCTGCCACTCGCACACCGGGCACAGCGTGATCCCCTTGTACGACTCCGGGTACTCCGTCGGCTTCCGGCACAGCACGCACTCCGCGTACGGCGGCTCTTCGGCCCTGGGCGGCGTGGTCGCGTCGATCAGGCAGTAGTCCCGGTCACTGTCGTCGCTCATGCTTCCAGCGTACGTAAGCGATGACGGCGTACGAAGCGGGGCCGAGCGGCGTGCGCGGCACACGCGAGCCGCACGCGTGAGGGCCCCGCGGGACGTGGGAGTCGGCCGGGGGTACGAAGGCGCGCAGGGTGTTGGTGAGAGTGGCCTGCGTGCGCGGCCTGCAGGGTGTCGGTGAGCGCGATCCGCGCGATCCGCGCGACCCGCGTGACCCGCGTGGTGGCCTGCGTGGCCAGCGGGGTCGGCCGGGCGGCGCGCAGGCTCGCGGGCGTGGTTCACGGCCGTCGGCTCGCCGCACCGATCAGCTCGGACACCTTCACGAACCGGTACCCCTGACGGCGCAGCTCCGGGACGATGGACCGCACCGCACGCTCGGTCGTCGGGGCGGCGCTGCGCGTGCAGTGCATGACGACGACGGAGCCGGGCCGGACTCCTTCGAGCACCTGCCGGGCCACCGCGTCCGCGTCGGTCGCGAAGGCGTCCCCGCTCACCACGTCCCACTGCACCGCGGTCACGCCCATGCCGCTCACCGCGCGCAGCGCCCGCCGGTCGTAGCAACCGCCGGGGAAACGGAAGTAGGGCATCGCGTCCGCCACCCCGGCCTTGCGGAACGCCGTGAACGCCCGCTCCACGTCCGCGCGCATCCCGTCCTCGGGGACGGTCGGCAGGCCGTAGCAGTCGTCCGTGAACGCGTAGTGGCTGTAGGAGTGGTTGGCGATCTCGAAGCGGGGGTCGCGGCCGAGGGAGCGGGCCTGGTCCGGGTACTCCTCGGCCCAGCGGCCGGTCATGAACACGGTGGCCGGCACCTTCAGCGCGCGCAGTGCCGCGATCAGCCCCGGGTTGTCGAAGTGCTCGCCGGCTGCCGCGCGGGCTCCCTGGTCGGCGGTCATGTCGGCGTCGAAGGTGAGGGCGACCCGCTTCTCGGCGGTGCGGGGCGCGTTGCTGAAGACGGGGGTGAGGCCCGCAGGACCGGGAGCCAGTGTGGGGGGCCGGGCGGGGGCGAGGGAGGCGTGCGCGGAGGCGGCCGGACGCGTGGCACGCGGTTCCTGAGGGCTGCCGGTGCCGCAGGCCGCGAGGGGGACGAGCGCGGCCCCGAGGGCGCAGAGGGCGGTGAGGCGACGTACGGGAGGGATCATCGTATGAAGTTATGAGGACGGTGCTGTCATTTCATGCGATATGCGCCCGCGCCTCTGTTCCTGTCACCCAGCCGGCCTCCACCTCTGCGGAACTCCGCGCTCCAGGAGTGGGGCCCCGCCGGGTCGGCGGAGCCCCACCTCCCGGAGTCCGGCTAGCGCCGCCAGGGCCCCGTGACGGCGAAGGTCGTCCCCGGGGTGTAGCAGTTGACGTACATCGTGTCGCCGTCGGGGGAGAAGGTGACGCCGGCGAACTCGCCCCACTCGGGGGCCTGCGGCGTCCCGATGTTCTGGCGGCCCCGCGCCATCGCGTAGACCTCGCCGCCCCTGGTCACGCCGAACACGTGCTGGGCGCCGTTGCCGTCCTCGCAGACCATCAGGCCGCCGCTGGGCGCCAGGCAGATGTTGTCCGGGGACTCGCCCGGGAGCTGGATGTCGGTGTCCGGGCCGAAGACGATGACGAGGGTGAGGCGGCGGAGCTTCGGGTCGTACCGCCAGATCTGGCCGAAGTGGTCGGCCGCCGAGCCGTCCGCGCCGCGCGCGAAGGACGACACGAAGTACACGCACTTCCCGCCCCAGTAGCAGCCCTCGAGCTTCTGGGCGTGCGTGATGCCCTTCGGGCCGAAGTCCTGCAGCCGGACCGGGGTTTCCACGGCGAGCGGATCCGGTACGTCGACCCACTCGATGCCGTCGAAGGAGGCGCCCGTGTCCTGGATCGAGGACAGGTCCGGCACGCCCGGAACGCGCATCGCCTGGAGACGGCCGCCCGCGCGCAGCGAGCCCGCCCCGCCGAGCGGCTTCTTCGGGAGAAAGCGGTAGAAAAGGCCGAACGGCTCCAGGAACGCGTCCTCGGTTTCGTAAACGATTCCGAGACGCGGGTCGACGGCGATCGCCTCGTGCTGGAAACGGCCCATCGCGGTCAGCGGGACGGCCCCGCTGCGGCGCGGGTCGGACGGGTCGACCTCGAAGATGAAGCCGTGATCCTTTGTGTAACCGTTTGTGCCGGCCTTGTCCTCGGTCTCCTCGCAGGTCAGCCAGGTGTGCCACGGGGTGGGGCCGCCCGCGCAGTTGACGGCCGTACCGGCGATGGCCACGCGCTCGGAGAGCACGTTGTTCCGGGCGTCGAGCGTCAGGGCCGTACAGCCGCCCTTGCCCGCCGGGTCGTAGGTCAGCCCTTCGACCGTGGGGACGGGGAACTTGGCCGTGGGGCGGTTCTCGTGGTTGCGGACCAGGTGGACGCGACCGCCCCGGCCGGGCAGGGCCGTCATGCCGTCGTGGTTCGAGGGCACCGGTCCCTCGCCGGAGCGCAGCGGATCGCCCTCGCGGGAGAGGACCCGGTAGCGGAAGCCCGCGGGAAGGTCGAGCAGGCCGTCCTTGTCGGGTACGAGGGGGCCGTAGCCGTCGTGGCCGAGACCCTGCGCGGCGGCGGTGCCCGCGAAGAGGTCGGAGAGGGCGCCGGTGAACGCGATGCTCGCGCCCACTCCCAAGGCGCCGGTACCGGCGAGGATCTGACGTCGTGTCGCAGACATGGGGGAAACCTTCCTGCTGGCGGACAGGAACTGTGATCCCGCTGTGTCTATCACCCGCAGTGCGCCCCGGGAACCACGCGCGTAGCTCGTGTCACTCCTCCCCGTCCTCGGGGGCGGGCTGCGGCGAAGGGGGCAGCGGCGGACGCGGCTGCTCGAGAGGGTGCTCGTGCGGGGGCTGGTGTTGCGCTTCTTGCTGTGGCTGTGGCTGTGGCGGTTGCGGGAGCGGTTGCGGGAGCGGTTGCTGGGCCTTTTCCAGGAAGCGCAGCAGTTCCACCGGGAACGGCAGCACCAGCGTGGAGTTCTTCTCGGCGGCGACCGCCACCACCGTCTGCAGCAGCCGCAGCTGGAGCGCGGCCGGCTGCTCGGACATCTCCTTCGCGGCCTCGGCGAGCTTCTTGGACGCTTGGAGTTCGGCGTCGGCGTTGATGATCCGGGCCCGCCGCTCACGGTCGGCCTCGGCCTGCCGGGCCATCGAGCGCTTCATGGTGTCCGGCAGGGACACGTCCTTGATCTCGACCCGGTCGATCTGCACGCCCCAGCCGATGGCGGGGCTGTCGATCATCAGCTCCAGACCCTCGTTGAGCTTCTCCCGGTTCGACAGCAGATCGTCCAGCTCGCTCTTGCCGATGATCGAACGCAGCGAGGTCTGCGCCATCTGCGAGACGGCGAAACGGTAGTCCTCGACGTTGACGATCGCGGCCGCCGCGTCCACCACGCGGAAGTACACCACCGCGTCGACCCGCACGGTCACGTTGTCGCGGGTGATGCCCTCCTGGGCGGGGATGGGCATCGTCACGATCTGCATGTTGACCTTGTGCAGCCGGTCCACGGCCGGGACCACCAGGGTGAACCCCGGAGACCGGACCTCGCCGCGCAGCCGGCCGAGCCGGAGGACGACCCCGCGTTCGTACTGCTTGACGACCCGGGCCGCCGCTCCGAGGTACACGAGACCCCCGGCGGCGACCGCCGCGGCCACGCCCAGCAGTTCCTGGACCATGACGACCTCCTCGGCGAGGGGCCCGTAAGAGCGTTTCCGTCTGTTTCCGTCCGCCCTGTAACGATATGCCCGCCGTCCGGCCCGGGGCCACGCCCCGGGTCCCGGGCCGGACGGCGGGTGGGACGGGCTACGCGGTCGTGGCCGGTTCCGTGATCTTCACCGGCTCGGTGACCTTCACCGGTTCCGTGCCGGCCGCGCTGTGCCGTTCGGCCCAGGTCTCCAGCGCCGTACGGCAGGCGTGGTCGAGGTGGTGCAGGCCGGAGAGGTCCAGCTCGACGGGGCGGTCCTGCGGGAGGGCCTCCAGGTTGTCGAGGATCTTGGGCAGGCGCAGGAACGTCGCGTTGCCGGACAGATACGCCTGGACGGGCCCGGCGCCCTTGTCGACGACCTCCAGCCTGATGTGCGAGGCCTCCCAGGCCGTCTTGGCGACGGCCAGGGCCAGACCGATGAGCACGCCCTCGAACATGCTGACCGCGACGATCGACACGGCCGTGACGACCAGGATCAGCGCCTCGCCGCGGTGCTCGCGCCACAGGCCCGCGATCGCCCGCACCGGCACGAGCTTGGCGCCCGCGTGCACGAGGACTCCGGCCAGCGCCGGGAGGGGGATGTACGCCAGCACGTCCGGCAGCAGGGCCGCGAACAGCAGCAGCCAGACGCCGTGCAGGACGCGTGACGCCTTCGTCCGTGCGCCCGCCTGGACGTTGGCGGCGCTGCGCACGATCACCGCGGTCATCGGCAGCGCGCCGAGCGCTCCGCAGATCGCGTTGCCCGCGCCCTGCGCCATCAGTTCCTTGTCGTACTCGGTGCGCGGACCGTCGTGGAGGCGGTCCACCGCCGCCGCGCTGAACAGCGACTCGGCGGACGCGATCAGGGTGAACGCGACGATCGTGCCGAGCAGGCCGACGTGCGCCAGTTCGCCGAAGGCGCTCAGCGGCGGAGGCTGGACGGAGCCGAGCAGCCCCCGCACCTCGACCGTGGCCACGGGCAGGTCCAGCAGCAGGGCGGCGAGCGTGGCCAGGCCCACCGCGGCGAGCGGGCCGGGCACCGTACGCACCTTCGCCGGCAACCGTTTCCACAACACGAGCACCGCGATGGTGCCGGCGCCGATCGCCAGCGAGGCCAGTGCGGAGGTGCTGCCGACCGCGTCCACGAGGGCCTCGGGCAGTCCGGCGATCTTCCCGAGGCCGGAGGACGGCGCCTTGGCGCCCGCCATCGCGTACAGCTGACCGGCGATCAGCACCAGGCCGATTCCGGCCAGCATGCCCTCGACGACCGAGACGGAGATGGCCCGGAAGTAGCGGCCCAGTTTGAGGGCGCCCATGGCGAGCTGCAGGAGGCCCGTGGCGAGGACGATCACTCCGAGGGCGGGCAGGCCGAACTCCTGCACCGCCTCGAAGACCAGCACGGTCAGTCCGGCCGCCGGACCGGACACCTGGAGGGAGCTGCCCCGCAGCAGACCGGTGACGATGCCGCCGACGATGCCGGTGACGAGCCCCAGCTCGGCCGGCACGCCGGAGGCGACGGCCACGCCCACGCACAGCGGCAGCGCGACCAGGAAGACGACGAGAGAGGCGGCGAAGTCCTGCCGCAGGTGGGGGAACCGGGATATTCGCCCGGTGGGCCTCTGGTTCATCGCGGCGCTCACAGGGCTTCGAAGCGGTCGGTGTCCACGCGGTGTTCGCGTACGGCGCCGGTGTGCACCTCGTAGTACCAGCCGCGTACCCGCAGCCGGCCGTCGGCCAGCCGCTTCTCCACGCAGGGGTAGGAGCGCAGCCGCAGCAACTGGGCGAGCACGTGGTTCTGCACCGCCCGCATGACCGTGGGGTCGTCGGGGTCGGCGGACGCCGGTTCGTCCGCGGCGTGCGCGAGCCAGTCGCGTACGGCGGGGACGCCGTCGAGGTCGTCGCCGCGCACGAGCGCGCCGACGGCGCCGCAGTGCGAATGGCCGCAGACGACGACGTCCTCGACGCCGAGCACCTCCACGGCGTACTCGATGGTCGCGGCCTCGCCGGTGGGGCGGTCGGAGCCGTAGGGGGGCACGATGTTGCCCGCGGTGCGCAGCTCGAAGAGCTCGCCGGGGCGGGCGCCCGTGATCAGGGCGGGAACGACCCGCGAGTCGGAGCAGGTGATGAACAGGACCTGGGGGGACTGGCCGGCTGCGAGTTTGGCGAACTCCTCAGGGCGTTGTCCGAACGTACGGGCGTTGTCGATGAGGGGCTGCATGGCGTGGTGACTCCTCCTGGCGCGTCGTGGGGGCGCGTCGGATGTGCAGGACACAGGACAGGTGGGGGAACTGCTGCTCTGCTCTGCTCTCTCAGCAGCGGAAGACCTGGAGGGCCGCCGGGGAGTGGCCCGCCGAGGATCTCGACGGGCGGTGATAGGGGTCGCCGGGCCGGGGCGGCTGATGGTCGGCCGCGGGATCCTGCGCCAGCAGCGCGCGCTCGGGCTCCTGGGGTGCCGACGCGGCCGGGGCGGAGGTGGTGGCGCGGTGACGGTCGCGGGTGCGCAGGGGGTCGGCGGGGCCGCCGGAGCGGTCGCAGTCGCGGAGCGTGGCGACCTCGTCGCGCAACGCCGTGCCGGAGGGTTTGATTCCGGGCTGGGTCTTGGCCTCGGCCTGACGGACCGTATGCGCGTGTGCGAAGGAAGGCGTGGGTGCGAAGAACGGGAGGGCGAGCAGGACGGCGGTGAGGACCGAAACGACGGTCCGGGTCGTCGCACCTCGGAACATGCGCCCCCCTCCGGCGGTTTCGCGCTTCTAGTCCAGACCAACGGTTGGTCAATCGCTGGTCAAGAAACACGTTAACCCTGCAAGGTTGTTTGCAGGGTTAACTCGACGTTGCGAGATGAAGTGCGCCTCAAAAGGGAGGGATTCTTGGCGCGAACCGACCCTTGACCGGGCGGTCAAGATCGTTTATTGGAGCTCGACGAGACGCTTCGCGTCGCGGGCCAGCGCGGTGAGCCGGGAGATCGCGCGGAAGTACTTCTTGCGGTAACCGCCGTTCAGCATCTCCTCGCTGAACAGCCGGTCGAAGGGCAGCCCGGAGGCGAGGACCGGGACCTCGCGGTCGTAGAGCCGGTCGGCGAGGACCACCAGCCGGAGAGCGGTCGACTGGTCGGGAACCGCCCCCACGTCGGTGAGGCAGACCGCCTTCAGGCCGTCCGTCAGCGCGCCGTAGCGGCTCGGGTGGACCTTGGCGAGGTGCTCCAGCAGATGCGGGAAGTCGTCGAGCGAGGCGCCCTCGGTGGCGTACGCCGCCTTCGTCACCTGTTCGTCGGAGTACGGCGCCGGCGCCTGTGGCAGACCGCGGTGACGGTAGTCCTCGCCGTCGATGCGCAGCGCGCGGAAGTGCGCGGACAGGCCCTGGATCTCGCGCAGGAAGTCGGCGGACGCGAACCGGCCCTCGCCGAGCTTGCCCGGGAGGGTGTTGGAGGTGGCCGCGAGCGCGACCCCCGCCTCGACCAGCTTGCCGAGCAGCGTCGAGACGAGGACGGTGTCGCCGGGGTCGTCCAGCTCGAACTCGTCGATGCACAGCAGCCGGTGCCCGGACAGCGTCCGGACCGTCTGCTGGAAGCCGAGGGCGCCCACCAGGTTGGTCAGCTCGACGAAGGTGCCGAAGGCCTTGAGGGCGGGCTCCGCCGGGGTGGCGTGCCACAGCGACGCCAGCAGGTGGGTCTTGCCGACGCCGTAGCCGCCGTCCAGATAGACGCCGCGCGGCCCGGCGGGGACCTTGGCCGCCCTGGACCTGCCGAAGCCGAGGAACCCCCGCCTGGCGCCGCCGGCGGCGTGCGCTCCGCCGAGACCGGTCGCGAAGCCCTCCAGGACCCCGACCGCCTCCGTCTGGCTGGGCTGGTTCGGATCCGGGATGTAGGTGCTGAACCGGACCGAGTCGAAGCGCGGCGGCGGCACCATCTCGGCGACCAGCCGGTCCGCGGGGACATGCGGCTGGCGGGTGCAGAGGGACACGGGGGCCGCGTCGGCTATCGGGCCGAGGCCGTGGGCGGAGGAGGAGGACGACACGGTTCCCCATGCTACGGGGCGTGCCAGACTGCCTGGCATGCGACGGCTGTTCCCTGTGACCCACCAGACAGTGACCACCGACTCCGGCGGCAGGCCGCCCGGAGCCCCCGGCGAGGGCGGTGGCGACAGGGGCGCCGCCGAGGGCCATGAGTGGAGCCTCGACGAGCTCGCCGACGCCTACGCCTACCCCGAGCCCGGACCCGGCGGGCCGCGGCCCTGGCTGCGGGCCAACATGGTGTCCACCCTCGACGGCGCCGCCCAGCACGACGGACGCTCCCAGCCCATCTCCACCCCCACCGACATGCGGATCTTCGGCACGCTCCGCGCGCTCGCGGACGTGGTGGTCGTCGGCGCGGAAACGGTACGCCTGGAGGGCTACCGCCCCGCACGCGCGCGTGCCGAGTTCGCCGGGCGGCGCGAGGCCGCCGGGCAGGGTCCCGCGCCGGCCGTCGCGGTCGTCACCGCCCGCCTCGACCTGGACTTCTCGCTCCCGCTCTTCACCTCGCCGCTGGTCCCCACCCTGATCCTGACGGGCGCCGCGGCGGCCCCCGACCGGGTCGCCGCCGCGGAGAAGGCGGGCGCGCGCGTGGTGATCGCCGGTGACGGTACGGGCGTCGAGCCGGAGCGCGCCGTGCAGGCGCTCGCCGAACTGGGGCACACCCGGCTGCTGACGGAGGGCGGGCCCCGGCTGCTCGGTCAGTTCGTGGCCGCCGAGGTGCTCGACGAGCTCTGTCTGACCGTCTCCCCGATGCTCACCGCCGGCGACGCGCAGCGGATCGCGGGCGGCCCGTCCGTCGCGGTTCCGCGGCGGTTCGCGCTCGTGTCCCTGCTGGAGGAGGAAGGTTTCCTGTTCAGTAGGTATCGAAGGGCGTGACGCGGATAGGAGTTCGATCGTCACCGTCGGTCCTCAAAGGGCGGAATCAATCGTTCCGTTCCGCGTCCGGCGGGCACACTGAATCTCGCAGTCCCCGTGCGCACACGGGGAAGGATGGTTTCCGCAGGGCCGCCGACGGCCCACGGAGGAGAGAGGGCCACGGGGGTCCTCGAGGGAGAATGGGGCGCTGGTGTTCACAAGCGTTTTGATGATCGAGAAGGCCCTGACGTCCGCCGACGTGGAGTTCGTCAGCACCTTGCACGGGGACGAGCCGGTCTCCTTCCACGTGCTGCTCCAGCCGCGCGGCGACCAGGCCGACCGCTTGCTGCGGGCCATCGACGACGTGGCTCTCGGCGAACTGGACGAGGCGGCGCGGGAGGGCGAGACGCCCGAGGGCGACGAGGCGAAGGGGTTCGGCGTACGGGCCCTGGAGGTGTCCTTGCAGGCCCTGCACGCGGCGGGCCACGACGCGGTGGGACGGCTCATCGAGGACCATCCGCTGGACGCGCTGAAGTCCCTCGTCGCGGAGGCGGCGGCGGACGAGGTGATCGTGCTGACCGACCCCCACTACGTCGAGGAGTTCTTCCACCGGGACTGGGCCTCCCGCGCTCGGCACAAGGTGGGGGTGCCGGTGCTGAAGCTCTTCTCGCACAGCAAGGCGTGAGCCGGCCCCGGTGACGCGCGGTGAGGGACGGTGCGGGCGCGGGACGGTGCGGGTCAGCCGTGGCGCTCCCGCCCGCGCGACCCGGTCGTACATCGGTACGGTCCCGCGCCCCTGCGTGGGTGCGACGAGCCTCGCGCAATAGGGTGGGGGCGCACCGAACCGTCGCAGCGCACCCTGGGAGAACACGCATGGCACCCGGCCTTCCTACCGCCATGGACCGACCGCACTTCATCGGCATCGGTGGGGCGGGGATGTCGGGGATCGCGAAGATCCTGGCTCAGCGCGGCGCGAAGGTGGCCGGCAGCGACGCCAAGGAGTCCGAGACCGCGGCGGCGCTGCGGGCGCTCGGGGCGACCGTGCACATCGGCCACGCCGCCGCCCACCTGGCCGACGACGCCAGCTGTGTCGTCGTGTCGTCGGCGATCCGCGCGGACAACCCGGAGCTCGCCCGCGCGGCGGAGCTGGGGATTCCGGTCGTCCACCGCTCGGACGCGCTCGCCCGGCTGATGGACGGGACGCGGCCGATCGCCGTCGCCGGCACCCACGGCAAGACGACGACCACGTCCATGCTCGCGGTGTCGCTGTCCGAGCTGGGCCTGAACCCCTCGTACGCGATCGGCGGCGACCTGGACGCGCCCGGCTCCAACGCGCTGCACGGAGAGGGCGAGATCTTCGTCGCCGAGGCGGACGAATCGGACCGCAGCTTCCACAAGTACGCGCCCGAGGTCGCCATCGTCCTCAACGTCGAACTGGACCACCACGCCAACTACGCCTCCATGGACGAGATCTACGCGTCCTTCGAGACGTTCGCCGGGAAGATCGTGCCCGGCGGGACCCTGGTGATCGCCGCCGACCACGAGGGCGCGCGGGAACTGACCCGGCGGGTCGAGGGCGTGCGGGTGGTGACGTACGGAGAGGCCGAGCACGCCGACGTGCGGGTGCTGTCCGTCGTCCCGCAGGGGCTGAAGAGCGAGGTGACCGTGCTCCTCGACGGCCGCCGGCTCACCTTCACGGTGTCCGTGCCCGGCCGCCACTACGCCCACAACGCCGTCGCGGCGCTGGCCGCGGGCGTCGCGCTGGGCGTCCCGGCCGAGGAACTGGCCCCCGCCCTCGCCGCGTACACCGGCGTCAAGCGCCGGCTCCAGCTCAAGGGCGAGGAGGCGGGCGTCCAGGTCGTCGACTCCTACGCCCACCACCCGACGGAGATGACGGCCGACCTGGAGGCGATGCGCGCGGCGGTCGGCGACGCCCGCATCCTCGTCCTCTTCCAGCCGCACCTGTTCTCCAGGACCCAGGAGCTCGGCAAGGAGATGGGCCGGGCGCTGGCCCTCGCGGACGCCTCCGTCGTCCTCGACATCTATCCCGCCCGCGAGGACCCGATCCCGGGCGTGACCAGCGAGCTGATCATCGACGCCGCCCGGGCGGCGGGCGCGGACGTGACCGCCGTGCACGACAAGGACCTGGCGGCGGAGGTCGTGGCGGGAATGGCGAAGGCGGGTGATCTCGTTCTCACCATGGGCGCGGGTGACGTGACGGACCTGGGCCCGCGCATTCTGGACCGTCTTTCCCAGTAAGGGGCTGAGGCTCATGTCGTACGACGTCGAAAAGCCGGACGAGCAGTGGCGGGCGGAGCTGACCCCGGCCGAGTACGCCGTCCTGCGGCAGGCCGCCACCGAGCCCGCCTTCACCGGTGAGTACACCGACACCAAGGCCGAGGGCGTCTACTCCTGTCGCGCCTGCGGCGCCGAACTGTTCACCTCCGCGACCAAGTTCGACTCCCACTGCGGCTGGCCGTCCTTCTTCGACCCGAAGGACACCGACGCCGTCGAGCTGATCGAGGACCGCTCGCACGGGATGCGCCGCACCGAGGTGCGGTGCGCCCGGTGCGGCTCGCACCTCGGGCACGTCTTCGAGGGCGAGGGGTACGCGACCCCGACCGACCAGCGGTACTGCATCAACAGCATCTCGCTGCGGCTGGCGAAGGACGGCGAGGTCTGAGGGCGGGGGCTGAGGTCGAGGTCCGAGGGCGAGGTCGGAGGGCGGGGGGTCTGGCCGTCGTCGCTGACGGCCGGGGCCCGACGGCCGACGGCGAGGCCGCCCGGCAGGGGCGACGGCTCACAGCTGCTTGCGCTGCACCAGCGCCGACAGCACCAGCATCCCGGGCAGCAGGGGCAGCCACACCGTCAGCACCCGGTAGCCGATGACCGTCGCGGTGGCGAGGGGCAGCGGGGTGCCGTAGCCCGCCAGGGTGAGGACCAGGGCCGCGTCGACCGGACCGATGCCACCGGGGGCGGGGACGGCGCCGGCCGCGGTGCTCGCGGCGAGGAACGCGAAGAGCAGCTGCGGCCATGACAGGGGCAGGCCCAGCGCCGTTCCGACCGAGGCCACCACGCTCGCCTGGATCAGCGGCGCCGCGGCCGCTCCGCCCCACAGGGGGAGGAAGCGGGCGGGGCGGGTGTGCAGATGCCGGGCGTCGGTGAGGGCCGTGCGGACGAAGTCCAGGGCGGGGCGGCGCAGCGGCCGGACGATGACGAGCAGCGCCGCGGTCGCCGCGGGGGCCAGCAGCAGGCCCGCAGCGGCCAGGAGCAGCGTCCGTCCCTCCGGGAGAACCCTGGCGGGGGGTACGGCGCTGGGCGCGGCGAGCAGGAAGATCAACACGACGGGTGTTTTCGCCACGGCTCTCACCAGGGAGTACAGGGCGATCGAGGCGGTGGCACGGGGGAGGGCGACGCCCTGGCGTTGCAGGAAGCGGACCGTGACCGCGTGGGCGCCGATGCTTGCGGGCAGTAGGTGGTTCGCGGCGCCCGCGGCGATCTGGGAGGCCACCAGCAGGCCCGGTGGCAGGCGCTCGGGGATCGCCCCCTGCCGGACGCAGGCCGCGGCGACCGTTCCCAGGTAGGTGAAGAGGAGCCCGACCAGCAGCCACCAGGGATCGGCGGTGGCGAGCAGGGCCGCGCCGTCCCGCACGGCATGCCAGTCGATCACCGCCCACACCGCGAGCAGCAGGAGCGGGGACAGGGTGAGGGCCCGGCGGGCGGCGGTGGCGGCCAGGGGGCGGCGGCGGCCTTGCGCGAGCGGGGGCGGGGGCGGGGGCGGGGGCGGGGACGCGGGGTCATCGAGGGGCAGCAGGGACACGGCGCACGTCGTCCTTCCGCGTCGTGACCGCGCGCGGCGGCGCGTCGGATCGGGCCTGGGGGGGGGGGGGACGGGGACGTCCTTCCCCTCCGGTGTGACGGTGCGGTGTCCGTGAGCCGACGGAGTGCGGGCCGAGGGGCGACCGCGGTGCGGTGGGGCGGGGTGCCGTCAGGCAGATGCCGTGCGTCGAGTGCCGTCCGGCGAGGTGCTCTGGGAGCGGTGCTGCGAGGCGCGGTGCTCTGTGGTGCGGTGCTGCGAGGCGCGGTGCTCTGTGGTGTGGTGCCGTGAGGCGAGGTGCTGAGGGGCGAGGTGCTGTGCGGTGCGGAGAAGCGAGGTGCGGTGAGGCGGGGTGCTGTGCGGTGCTGCGAGGTGCGGTGCGGAGAAGCGAGGTGCGGTGAGGCGTGGTGCTGTGAGGCGAGGTGCGGAGAGATGCCGTGAGGCGGGGCGAGGTGCGGTGAGACTGTGGGATTTCTGCCCGTACCCTTCGGGGTTCATCCCGGGCGCGTCCCGAGGTTCACCGGCCCGCAGTACGGGCGGTCCCCTTCATGTGTTTCCGGTCGGTGGCCGACGAGATGCCGACGGAGGTGGCGGAAAGACGTCGAAACGGTTGCCGCTGACGAGCGGTGGGCTGCGGAGCGCAGCGGTGCACAGCCGTGCCGGGCGGTGCGGTGCACGGCAGAGCACAGCACAGCAGTGCCGGGCCGTGCGGTGAGGTGAGGTGAGGTGCGGTGTTGTGCCGTGCGCCCTCCGGATCATCGAGTCTTCGCGTTACTGCGTTTCGGTAACCGCTCTACGGCGCGCTACAGCGTCGCGGAAACCGGTTCACGGTGCGTTACTGCGTTTCGGTAACCGGTTCACGGTGCCTTGCCGCGTGTCGGAAACCGGTTCACGGTGCGTTACTGCGTTTCGGTAACCGCTCTACGGCGCGTTGCCGAGCGACCGGCCCACGCCGCTCCGCCCGGCGGTGGCCGATCCGCGCGGCAGCGTCAGCGTGAACACCGTGACCCCCTCCGCGTCGCCCAGCTCCAGCGTGCCCCCGTGCGCCCTGACCAGGGAGCGGGCCACGGACAGGCCGAGGCCGCTGCCGCCGCGGTCACGGCTGCGGGCCTTGTCGACGCGGTAGAACCGGTCGAAGACGCGGGCGCGGTCGCCGGGCGGGATGCCGGGCCCCTCGTCGGTGACCTGGACGCGTGCCGTGTCCGGCGAGACGGCGACCTCGACGCGGACCGCGGTCCCGGCCGGGGTGTGCACAGCCGCGTTGGTGAGGAGGTTGTCCAGGACCTGGCGGATGCGGTGCGGGTCCATCCGCAGCTGCACGGCGGCGGGTCCGCGGGACACCGTGAGCGCATGGCCGGGGTGGCTGGCGCGAAACGCGTCGGCCCCCTGCTCGACCAGTTCCACCAGGTCGGCGTTCTCCCTCCGCAGGGGGGTCTCCACCTCGGCCGCGTCCAGGCGGGCGAGCAGCAGGAGATCGTCGAGGAGGACGCCCATCCGGGCCGCCTCGGCCCGCAGCCGGGCCAGGTGCTTGTCACGTTCCTCGGGCGCGTTGGCCGCCGCGTACTGGAAAAGGTCCGCGTAACCGCGTACCGACATGAGGGGCGTGCGCAGTTCGTGCGAGGCGTCGGCGACGAAACGCCGCAGACGCTGTTCGGCCTGGGCCCGCACGGCCAGGGAGTCGTCGATGTGCTGCAACATCGTGTTGAAGGCGGTGCGCAGCTCCTCGACCTCGGGACCGCCGCCGGGGGCGTCCGCGCGCAGGTGCAGCCGGGACGCCGACTCGGTCAGGTCGTGCGAGGCGATGCCGTGCGCGGTGTGCGCCATGTCGCTGAGCGGTTTCAGACCGCGTTTCAGCATGCGCCGGCCGAACACCACGAGCGCCAGCAGGGCGAGACCGAAGGCGACCACCTGCGTGGTGATCAGCTGGCGCACGGTGCCGTCGATGTCCTCCGTCGGGGCGGCGCTGACCAGCACGACACCGGGCGACACCTCGCAGGCGCGCAGCAGATAGGTGCCCTCGCCGTCGATCCGTACCGTGCGGGTCACCTCCGTGTCGGCATCCTCCATCCGCCGGGCGAGGGCGGTGAGCGCGGTGGTGTCCGAGGGCACGTCGGCGGGCTTGCGCAACACGGCCGACCCCGCCGAGACGTCGTACACGGCCGTGTACCAGCCGTAGTACGGCTTGCGCTCCACGATGCCGTGCGCCTTGGCGTCCTTGGTCTGCACGATCTGGACGAGCTTGATCTGGTCGCGCAGCTGATGGTCCAGATAGTCCCGCATGTACATGGTCAGCGTGGCGCCGACCACCGCGAACACGACGAGCGACAGCGCGCCCAGGCCGAGAGCCAGCCGGGTGCCGAGCTGCAGTCCGCGGTACGTGTGCCAGAAGCGGCCGATCACTCGGCCGCCTGCCGTATCACGTACCCGAAACCGCGTACCGTCTGGATCAGCGGGTCGTCGCCGGTCGTGCCGAGCTTGCGACGCAGTCGGCTGACGACCAGTTCGACGACGTTGGAACGGCCGCCGAAACCGTATTCCCACACGTGGTCGAGGATCTGCGCCTTGGTGAGCACGGTCGGCGACTTCCGCATCAGATAGCGCAGCACCTCGTACTCGGTCGGTGTGAGCGTCAGCAGCTTCCCGCCGCGCCGGACCTCCCGGGTGTCCTCGTCCATGGTGAGGTCCGCGACCCGCAGCACGGAGCGCTGGACGCCGGGACCGGCGCTGCGCCGCAGCACGGTCCGCAGCCGGGCCATCAGCTCCTCCACGGCAAACGGTTTCACCAGATAGTCGTCCCCGCCCCGGGTCAGCCCGGCGACCCGGTCGGCCACCCCGTCGCGCGCCGTCAGGAACACCACCGGCACCATCGTCCCGCTGTGCCGCAACCGGTCGAGCACGCCGAAGCCGTCGATGTCGGGCAGCATCAAATCGAGCACCACGATGTCGGGGTGGAACTCGGCGGCGCGGCGCAGCGCCTCCGCGCCCGAGTTCGCGGTGACCGCGTCCCAGCCCTCGTAACGGGCGACCGTCGCCACGAGGTCGGCGATCGGCGGGTCGTCGTCCACGACGAGGAGTCGTACTTTTTCCACCTGCTCATAGTGCGCCACCCGCCTCCCGGCGCCAGACCCGCGTCTCCCGCACGACCGGATCGATAAGATCTTGAAAGTTGCACGACAGGAAAACGACAGCGAAGCACGGACAAGCTCTGTGTTCTGAGGACCCGATCTAGGAGTTTCCGTCCGTGACGACCGTCCAATCGCCTCCCGTACCCCCCACGGCGATACGTCCCAAAGCAGTGGCCCGCGCCGGCCTGTACGCCGTGCTGGCCGCGAACGCGGCCGTCGTGACCCTCTTCGCCGTCCAGGCGGGCTTCGCCTCCAACGCGCTCGTCGTGATCGGCCGCTTCGCCGGCCTGTACAGCGCCCTGCTGATGGCGTTCCAGCTGCTGCTGGTCGCCCGGCTGCCCTGGCTGGACCGCCGCATCGGCATGGACCGGCTGACCAACTGGCATCGCTGGACCGGTTTCGGCCTGTTGTGGACCTTGGTCGGCCATGTGGTTTCCATCACTTTCGGCTATGCCGAATCCTCGTCGATGAACCCGGTGAGCCAGCTCGTCGACCTCGCCGAGACCGTCGAGGGCGTGCTGCGCGCCGCCGTCGCGATGGTGCTGATCCTGGTCATCGGCGGCGTCTCCGCCCGCTGGGCCCGCCGCCGCCTCGCCTACGAGACCTGGCACTTCGTCCACCTGTACACGTATGTCGCCGTCGTGCTGGCCTTCACGCACCAGGTCGCGGTCGGTACGACCTTCACCGCGTCGTCCGCCGCCACGGCGTACTGGTACGCGGTGTGGGGCGTCGCCCTCGGCTCGGTGTTCCTGGGCCGGCTGGTCATGCCGCTCTGGCGGAACCAGCGTCACCAACTGCGCGTCGAGGCCGTCGTTCCCGAGGCCGACAACGTCGTCAGCGTGTACATCACCGGTCGTGACCTGGACCGGCTGCCCGCCCGGGCCGGCCAGTTCTTCCTGTGGCGGTTCCTGACCAAGGACCGCTGGTGGCAGGCGAACCCCTTCTCCCTCTCGGCCGCGCCCGACGGCACCCGGCTGCGCCTCACCGCGAAGGCGGCCGGCGACGGCTCCGCCGGACTGCGCCACCTCGAGCCCGGCACCCGCGTCTTCGCCGAGGGCCCCTACGGCGCCTTCACCGCCATGCACCGCACCCGGCCCGAGGCCCTGCTCATCGCCGGCGGCGTCGGCGTCACCCCCATCCGGGCGCTCCTCGAGGAGATCCACGGGCACGCCGTGGTCATCTACCGGGTGGCCGGCGAGCGGGACGCCGTGCTCTACGACGAACTGCGCGAACTCGCCCTGGCCAAGGGCGCCGAACTGCATCTGGTCACCGGGCCGCCGGTGCCGGACCGACTGGCGCCGCGTGAACTCGCCGCGCTGGTACCGGACATCGCGGAGCGGGACGTCTTCCTGTGCGGCCCGCCGCCGATGATGAACGCGGTGCTCGGCACCCTGCGCGAGCTGGACGTGCCCAAGCCGCAGATCCACTTCGAACGCTTCAGCCTGGCGGGATGAGAGAGACATCGTGAAGCGAGCCATACCTGTCCTGGTCCTGTCCGTGGCGGGTCTGATCCCGGTCTGGCGCTACGAGCCGTCGACCGGTACGACCTCCACCGCCGAGGCCGCCTCGACTCCCTCCGGATCCTCTTCCTCCTCCGTCTCGGCGGGATCGGCCACGTTCACCGGTTCGACCGTGGCCACGGAGAAGGGCGACGTCCAGGTCCGCATCACCTACGACGGCGACAGGATCACGGCCGTGACGATGCTGAAGCAGCCGGATCATCCGCAGACGACGGCGGCGGTGCCGAAGCTGATTGCGGAAACGCTTGCCGCGCAGAGTGCGGACATCGACACCGTTTCCGGCGCGACCGTCACGAGCGACGGCTACCGGGAGTCGCTCCAGGCCGCGCTCGACGCGAAGGCGGCCGCCGCGTCCGCGTCCCCCTCGGCCTCGGCGGCCGGCTCGGCGTCGCAGACCGTGTCGGGTTCGACCGTGGCCACGGAGAAGGGTGACGTCCAGGTCGAGGTCACCTTCGAGGGCGACAGGATCACGGCCGTGACGATGCTGAAGCAGCCGGATCATCCGCAGACGACGGCGGCGGTGCCGAAGCTGATTGCGGAAACGCTTGCCGCGCAGAGTGCGGACGTCGACACCGTTTCCGGCGCGACCGTCACGAGCGACGGCTACCGGGAGTCGCTCCAGGCCGCGCTCGACGCGAAGGGCGCCTGACGTGCACCGTGTCGAACACGTCATGGGATTCCCGGTCTCGCTGCGGGTGGACGACCCCGTCGTCCCCGACGGCACGGGGGACGCGGTGTTCGCGTGGCTGCGCGAGGTCGACGCGCGGTTCAGCCCGTACAAGGCCGACAGCGAGGTTTCCCGGTACGGCCGGGGCGAGTTGCCGGCCGACGAGCTGAGCGCCGACCTCGTGGAGGTGCTCGACATCTGCGAGCGGTACCGGGTGGCCACCGGCGGCGCCTTCGACGTCCGGCTGCCCGGCCGCCCTCTCGACCCCTGCGCGGTGGTCAAGGGCTGGTCCGTGCAGCGGGCGGCGGCGCTGCTGACCGGGGCCGGGCTCAGCCGGTTCTGCCTCAACGCCGGTGGCGACGTGGTCGTTTCCGGCGGGCCCTGGCGGGTCGGCGTGCGCCATCCCGAGATCGCCGACCGGCTGTGCGCCGTCCTCGAGCTCACCGACGGGGCCGTCGCGACCTCCGCTCGTTACGAGCGCGGCGACCACATCCTCGACGGCCGCACCGGACGCCCGGCGACCGGCCTCGACAGCCTCACCGTCGTGGCCCCGACCCTGACCGAGGCGGACACCGTCGCCACGGCCGCCTACGCCATGGGCGCGGAGGGCGTCGAGTGGGCGGCCGCGCGCGAGGGTTGCGAGGTCTACGCCGTGCTGCCCGGCGGACGTGTCCTGCGCACCGCCGGGTTCCCGGCGGCGGGGGCCGCGGCGGCGTGAGCGTCGGGGCGGCCGCCCTGGGAGCGGCCCTGTGGCTGCTCGGCTGGGGCGCGACGGTCCTCGCCTGGACGTCCGGGCGGGCACGTCGGCCGCCCCCGCGTCGGCAACGCCGGTGCCGTGGTCGTTGCCGCTGACCGGGTCGCGCCGGCCCAGCTTGCTCTGAAGCGGTTCCACAAGGTTTCAGGGCACACGGAAGGCGGGCCGTCGGTGAAACCGGCGGCCCGCCGTTTCTGTTCGGTGTTTCTCACCCGACGTCGGACGCGTCCAGGCGGTAGAGACCGCTGTAGTCGGACACGGCCGTGCCGTTCGCCTTGACCCAGGTCAAGATCTCGGAGTTCGAGGAGCCCTGACCGCTGTCGCCGACGACGATGTAGTGCAGCTTGCCCGCCTTCACGAGGCTCTTCAGCTTGGCCAATGTCATCGCGTCGTCGCTGCCGGACCAGCCGCCCATCGAGATGACCGGCTCGCCTGACTCCAGGATGATCGAGGAGGCCGTCTGGTCGGTGGCCACCGCCACCAGCCAGGTGGCCCCGTCCTGGTTCTGCTTCAGGTACGTGATCATCGCGGACGACACCTGGGTGCCGTCCATGCCCCCGGCAGCGCGACCGCCGGCGGTGCCGGACTCGGCGGTGCCGGATTCCGCGGTGCCGGACCCGGCCGTCCCGGAGCCTGCCGTGCCCGACCCCGTCGAGTCGCCGCTGCTCGACTGAGGGCCGCCCATGGCCTGGCCGTCGCCCGCACCGCTCGGCGCCTCACCGGAGCCGGTCCCCGGTCCGCCCTCGGACCCGCTGGGCCGCTGGCCGCCGCCCATGCCGCCGTTGCTCGGCCCGGCCGTCGGGTTGGTGCCGTTGGTGCTGGCGGTCGCCGCGGAGGCCGAGTAGGCGGCCGGACCGGCGAGCAGCGCCACGACCGCCGCAAGCGCCGCGACGCCCATCAGCCGCCGCCGCTTCGTGAACCGGCCGACCAGCAGCCCGATCACCGAGGCCGCCCCCGCCACACCGGCCACGATCTGGGCGACCGTGTACAGCGTTCCGGAGCCGGAGACCCGCTGGAGCAGGACGACCGCCCACACCGAGCTCGCGGCCACCGCGACCGGCAGCACCCATCCCCACTTCACCGCGGAACGGTTGCGGAAAGCGTTGTGGAGCATGACGCCACCGGCGCCGGCCAGTGCCGCGACACCGGGCGCCATGGCGGTGACGTAGTACGGGTGGAAGGTGCCTTCGGCGAGGGCGAAGGTCAGGTAGTGCAGGACGAACCAGCCGCCCCACAGCATCAGCGCGGCACGCCTGGCGTCCGTACGGGGCGCCCGGCCGCGCAGGACGAGACCCGCCACCAGCGCGATCGCCGCGAAGGGGATCAGCCAGGAGATCTGGCCGCCCATGATGTCGTTGAACATCCGGTAGAGGCCCGCCTCGCCGCCGAAGCCGGCGCCGTTGCCCTGCGAGCCCACCGAGGAACTCGCCCCGAAGATGCGGCCGAAACCGTTGTAGCCGATGACGAGGTCCCAGACCGTGTTGTCCGTCGAGCCGCCGATGTAAGGGCGGGACGAGGCCGGGATCAGATCGACGACCACCATCCACCAGGCGCTGGAGACGATCAGCGCGACCGTGCCGACGGCAAGGTTGCGTATGCGCCTGCCCAGCGAGGCGTCCGCGGCCCACAGGTACACCAGGAAGAACGCGGGCAGGACGACGTACGCCTGCATCATCTTCGTGTTGAACGCGAACCCGATGGCGACACCGGACCACACCAGGGGCATCAGCCGACCGGTGCGCACGGACTTCAGCAGCGCGGCGGCGCCGAGCAGCATCAGGAAGACGAGGATCGGGTCGGGATTGGTGTCGCGCGTGATGGCGACCGTGATCGGGGTGAGTGTCAGCGCCAGCGCGGAGACGGTCGCCGCCACCGCGCCGAAGTCCCGCTTCACCAACCGGTACAGCAACGCGACGGAACCGGTTCCCACGGCGACCATCGGCAGCGTCAACTGCCAGGTGCCGTACCCGAAGACCCGGGCGGACAGGCCCATCACCCACAGGGCGAACGGCGGCTTGTCGACCGTGATGAAGCTGCCCGCGTCCAACGCGCCGAAGAAGAACGCCTTCCAGCTCTCGGTGCCGCTGTACACGGCCGCGTCGTAGAAGGTGTTGCCGGTGATCGAGGAGAGGTTCCAGGCGTAGAGGACCGTGGCCAGGACGAGGATCGCCCACAGGGCGGGGCGGGCCCAGCGCGGGTCCTCGGGTGCGCCGGTGAACAGTCGCCGGGCGCGGGAGACGGGCCCGCCGTCGCCGGGCGGCGCCGACCGGTGGCGGGCGCCCTCCTCGCGGACGGAGGCGGGCGGCGGGGCGAGTGTCGTCATGACGCGTACTCCAGGTGGGTGTTCGCCCCGGTGGACAGGACGACGGCGGGAGTGGTCGTGCGTGCCGCCGGCGCCCGGCGGGTGCTCGTGCGGCGGGGTACGGCGGGGACACGGGTGCGGCCGGTGAAGCCGCACCGCGCGTCCGGGAACCGGGTGCCGAGCGCTGTTCCCAGCAGCGGACGGCGGCAACGGGAGACGAACTCCCGCTCGGCGCCCGGGACCACGGACGCCCGGCGGTGCGGCCGGCTGCCGACGGCGAGGTCGCTGTGGCCGGACAGCAACGGGGCGATCAGAGGGGGTAACGCATCCTGGCCCGTCGACATATCCACCTCCGTGTACGCGAGGCCATCCGCGCCGGAACGGTTTCCCACCTGTTTCACGACGGCGCCCCGGCTCTCGACCCGCCGCCGGACGCCTCCCGCGTTCGCTTCGTTCATGGCCCTGACGATCGAGGCCGTGTCTGGGGGATCCCTGAGCCGGCCCTGAGGGAGGAGTGAGAATCAGCGGACTCACAGGGTGCGCACAGTCGAAACCCCTTTCATCCGGGCGCGGGTGGCGTGATCCACTGGCCGCATGAGTCTGACGAGCGAGGTCTTCCTGGTGGGGGACGACGGCGACCTCGACATCCTGGCCGGGGTCCGGGACGGTCGGCCCGACGGCATGGATCTCGCCGGGCCGGAGTCGTGGCGCCGGACGGTCTGGGGATCACGGGCCATCCGCCGGATCGGCGCCCGGTTCCTGCCCGCGCTCGTGAGCGTGCACCACGGCGACGTCGTCGCTCCGGACGAGATTCCCGCCTTCCTGGCGGAAATCGCTTTGGTACGCGCTTGCTCGGAGCGGCTCGCCGCCGAGACCTGCCCGCCCGACCGCACGGTCGACAGCCACCGCCGTCATCTCCGCGCCCGCCTGCACGGCATCGAGGTGAGCGCGCGGTACGCGCAGGAGGCCGGCGGCGGACTGCTGATCTGGTAAGCGGTCTAGACTCTCCCCGCAACGGCCCGAACTCGTAACGAGAGCGGGCAGAAATTGCCAGTCCCGAAGGGTATTCGGCGCTTTGATACGGATAGATTCAGTCACCAAGCGATACCCGGACGGCACGGTGGCGGTCGACCGGCTCTCCCTCGACATACCGGACCGTTCGATCACCGTCCTCGTCGGCCCCTCGGGCTGCGGCAAGACGACCACCCTGCGGATGATCAACCGGATGGTCGAGCCCAGCGAGGGCACGATCCTCATCGACGGCGTCGACAGCCGTCAGCAGCCGGTCAACACCCTGCGCCGGTCGATGGGTTACGTCATCCAGAACGCCGGTCTCTTCCAGCACCGGACGATCGTCGACAACATCGCCACCGTGCCCCGGATGCTCGGCTGGAGCAAGGACAAGGCCCGTGCGCGGGCCCGGGAGCTGATGGAACGGGTGGGGCTCGACGCCTCGTTCGCCAAGCGCTACCCCTACCAGCTCTCCGGAGGCCAGCAGCAGCGTGTCGGCGTGGCCCGCGCGCTCGCCGCCGATCCGCCGGTGCTGCTGATGGACGAGCCGTTCTCCGCCGTCGACCCCGTCGTCCGCAAGGGCCTTCAGGACGAACTGCTGCGCATTCAAGCGGAGTTGGGCAAGACCATCGTCTTCGTCACGCACGACATCGACGAGGCCGTGAAGCTCGGCACGATGGTCGCGGTGCTGCGCACCGGCGGCCGGCTCGCCCAGTTCGCGCCGCCCGCCGAGCTGCTGTCCGACCCCGCCGACGCGTTCGTCGAGGACTTCCTCGGCGCCGACCGGGGCATCCGGCGCCTGTCGTTCTTCTCCTCGGATGGCCTGGAGCTGCTCACCACGCCGATCGTCGCGATCGACTCCACGGCCGAGCAGATCGCCGCCCGTGGCGCGACCGACGCGCCCTACCTCCTCGTCACCGGCCTCGACGGCCGCCCGCTCGGCTGGAGCGAGCCCGGCGCGCTGACGGCCGGACGGATCGACGCCGACCGACTCCTGCCGTACGGACGGCCGTTCGTCGCCGGGCGGGACTCGCTGCGCGCCGCCCTCGACTGCGCGGTCCTGTCGCCCACCGGCTGGGCGGTCGCCGTGGACGCCGAGGGCCGGGCCGCCGGAGTCGTTTCCCAGACGGCCATCGGCGAGGCCATCCGCGGCGCCCACGCGGCAGGTCGCGCGGAGCGGCCGTCGACCGAGGAGACGGCCCAGAAGGTCATCCGGTGAACCGCTTCTTCGACATCCCCAGCGACCTCCAGCACGACTGGTTCGGCCTGATCGGGCTCCACCTGCGCGAGGCCCTGCTGCCGGTGCTGGGCGGGCTGCTGCTCGCGCTCCCGCTCGCCCAGCTGTGCGTGCGGCTGCGCTGGCTGTACCCGCCCGTGCTGTGGGTGACGACCGTGCTCTACGCCATCCCGTCCCTGGCCTTCTTCGTCGTCCTCATCGACTACACGGGCCAGACCGAACTGACGGTCATGATCCCGCTCACCGTCTACAGCCTGGTCGTGCTCGTGCCGGCCATCGTCGACGGCGTGCGCTCGGTTCCGCAGGAGACCCTCGCCGCCGCGACCGCCATGGGCTTCGGACCCGTACGCCGTTACGTCCAGGTCCAGTTGCCGATCGCGGTGCCGGCCATCATCGCCGGCCTCCGGGTCGCCACCGTGTCCAGCATCAGCCTCGTCAGCGTCGGCATGCTGATCGGCAACCAGGGCGCGCTCGGCAACCTGCTGCACGACGCGCAGATCTACAACAGGCCCGAACTCGCCTGGAACTCCGTGATCACCAGTGCCGCCCTGGCGGTGCTCGCGGACGCCCTGCTGGTCGTCCTGCGCGTCCTGCTCACCCCCTGGATGCCGAGCGGCGTGCGCGGCGGAAAGTCCAGGCCCGCCGGTGTCCGGCCCGACCCGGCCGTGCCCGCCCTGGAGGACGCAGCCCGGTGAACGTCATCAATTTCATCAACGCCTTCTTCAGCGACGGCGCGCACTGGCACGGATACGACGGAATCCCCACCCGTGTGTGGGAACACGTGCAGTACTCCCTGGAAGCGCTTGCTCTGGCCGCCGCGATCGGGCTGCCGATCGGCCTGCTGACCGGACACTACGGACGGGGCGGAAACGTGCTTTCCCTGGTTGCCACCGCCGGCCGGGCGCTGCCCACCTTCGGCCTGCTGGTGGTCACGACCATCGTCCTCGGCTTCGGCATGCTGCCCGTGATGATCCCGCTGGTCGTCCTCGCCGTCCCGCCGATCCTGGTCACCACCTACGAGGCGGTGCGCTCCGTCGATCCGTCCCCCGTGGACGCCGCGCGGGGCATGGGCATGGGGGAGTCCGGCGTCCTGCTGCGCGTCGAACTGCCCGTCGCGCTCCCGCTGATCTTCGGCGGCCTGCGTTCGGCGGCCATCCAGATCGTCTCGACGGCCACCATCGCCGCGTACGTCAGCCTCGGTGGGCTCGGCCGTTACATCGTCGACGGTCTCTACCAGCACGACTACGAGAAGGTGATCGGCGGCGCCACCCTGGTCGCCGGCATGGCACTCGCGACGCTCGCGGTGTTCTGGGCGGCGGCGAAGGTGACGGTCTCGCCGGGGGTGCGCCGGAGCAACTAGGACCGGTCCCGGCCCTGGTACCCGCCCTCGCCCTGGGGCGAGGGCCGTACGGCGATCGCGTCGACCTCGAACAGCATGCCCGGCGGGGCGAGCGCGGCGACCCCGCTCAGGGTCTGCGCGGACAGCCGCTCGCCGAAACGGGCGTGCAAGGCCTTACCGAGGATCTCGAGCCTGCCGGGGTCGTGGTCGACGACGAACGTGCCCAGCCGCACCACGTGGCGGAGCCCGAGGCCCACCCCGGCCGGCGCCGCCTCCAGCCGGTCGAAGGCCAGCTCCACCTGGGCGGCGAAGTCACCGGGCACGGGGGCGCCCGACGCGTCCGAGGCGTACTGGCCCGCGACGAAGACCGGTTCGCCGGGCGCCGACACGGCATGGCTGTAGCCGAAGGGCGTGGGGTCGTGCAGGGCAGGCGGGTTGGTGATCGTCCGCTCGTCCTGGCTGTGCCGGTGCCTGAGATTGCGGCTGTTGCTGTCCCGGTTGCTGTCACGCTGGCTCATGACGGAAACAACTGCGGTGCGGAGGAAAGGCATTCCCCCGCACCGCAGTTCGGCCAGCCGCAAGCGTGGTGGCCGCTTGCGGCTGTTCTGTTTGTTTCCAGTCGTTTCAGCCGCCCGTGGTTGTTTCCGGTTGTCGGCAAGCGTTGCCAACCGCCTTCTGGCTGTTTCTGGCCGCCACTAGCTGTTTCTGGCTGTTTCCAGCCGGTTCCGGCCGTCGGCGGCCCACGACGTCAGCCGCCCGAGCGTGCCAGTGCCTGTTCCAGCACGACCAGCAGCGCGTCGCGGACCGAGCCGCGCTCGCGGGCGTCGAACACGAGCAGCGGGACGCCCTCGGACACGTCGAGGGCCCAGCGGACCTCGTCCAGCGTGTGCGCGATCTGTCCGTCGAAGGCGTTTACGGCAACGGCGAACGGGATCTGCTTGTGTTCGAAGTAGTCGACCGCGGCGTAACAGTCGTCGAGACGGCGGGTGTCCACGATGACGAGCCCGCCGACCGCGCCCTCCACGATGTCGTCCCACATGAACCCGAACCGCTCCTGCCCGGGCGTGCCGAACAGGTACAGCTTCAGTGTCGGGTCGATGGTGATGCAGCCGAAGTCCATCGCGACCGTGGTGGTGGTCTTGCGCGGTGTGTGGCTGAGGTCGTCCACACCTGCCGCGACTTCGGTGATGGCCGCCTCGGTGGTCAGCGGCTCGATCTCGGAGATGGAGCCGACGGCGGTGGTCTTGCCCACGCCGAAGCCGCCCGCGATCACCAGTTTCACCGGCAACGGCGGCCGTACGGCGGCCTGACCGGCCGAGGTGCGGACCAGCGGTTCAGTCGGTGTCACGGAGTACCCCCCGGGAGTCGGGGATGGCCCGCAGGCCATCGATAACCCTGCGCAGAACGGATGCGTCGTGGGTGACGCCGGAGTCGGGCACGTGCACCGACAACTGCCCCGCCGTCCGGAGGTCCTCGGCGAGGACCCGCACCACGTTCAGGTGCAGCCGCAGCCTGGCCGCGATCTCCGCGATGGACTGCGGGACGCGGCAGGCGGCGACGATGTCGTGCTGTTCGAAGGAGAGCCGGCCGAGCGCGTCGAGCCCGCCGGTGGTGGCCACCAGCTGGGTCTCCACGGGCATGGTCCGGCCGGACGACGCCTCGCCCGCGGCGCCCGCGACCCGGCCGGCGGTGACCAGGAAGGGCCGGACAGCGGGTGCGGGGCCGACAGGGGCGACGCCGTCCTCGTCGGCCCCGCGCGGTGTGCGGCCGTCCGCCATCGGTCTTCGCTCTCTCTACGGTGGCACGCGTTCAGCGCGTGCGCGTGGCGCCGACGCTGTTCTTCAGTTCCAGGACGAGCTGCGGGCTCAGCGCCGTGCCGGCGCGGTTGGCGAACACCGTCATCTCGTAGGCGATGTTGCCCAGCTTGGCCTCTTTGTCGGTGACGACGCCGAGCACGGCGCCGCTGCCGATCGCGGAGACCAGCACGTGGCCGCCCTCGAGGTCGATGATGACCTTGTTCAGGCCGCCCAGGCCGTAGTTCCCGGAGGCGCCGGCGGCCAGGCTGGTGATGCCCGAGACGATTGCGGCCAACCGTTCGGAGTCGGCGTGCTCGCGCAGCTCCGACACCGCGATCAGCAGTCCGTCGGAGGACACCGCGATGGCGTCCACGACCCCTGCGGTCTCGGTGGCGAAACGGTTGAGCAGCCAGGTGAAGTCGGCTGCGGCGGCCCGCAGATCGGTCGGTCTGGCGTCTCCGGCGGGAGTCTCACCTGTCGACGTGCTCACTGCTCGGCTCCTTCCGGAAGGTGGTTCTGGTGCTGCGTGGTGTCCCGGCCGGTGATCGGGTCGGTGATCGGTTCGGACCGGTCGGACGCGTCGGACTGCTCTGTCCGGTCGGTCCGTTCGGGCGAAACGGCGGGACGGTGGTCGTGCCGGGGGTCGTTCCGGCGGTCGGTCGGGTCTTCGCCCGTGGGAGTGAGGGGGCGGGGCTCGGCGGGGCGGGGGTGTTCGCCGGTGTCCCGGTGCGCGCGGGCCACGGCCGCCTCGAACTCCTCCAGGGAGTCGCGTACGGCGTCCGCGTCGGCGGGGCGGGCGGCCTGCCGCGCGGCCTGCTGGGCGGCGGCGTCGGCGGTCGTCCGCAGCGTCGCCCCGCGCACCCGTCGACGGAGCGGACGGGAGCCGTCGGGCCCGACGGCGAACGGATCCGCCCCGGCCCGGGAGGGAGCGGAGAGCGGACCGGCGGATCCCTGGGGGCCGGTGGAACGGTCCGACGCGGACGGCTCGCCGGCACGGTCGGCGCCGGTGTGCTGCGCCCCGCGGACGAAGTCACCGGGGTCGCCTGTCGCGCGGGCGGGGCCGCTCGCGTGGGCGGACGGGTGGGTCTGCGGCGCGGGCTCCGTCGTACGGGCGGCGGGCCGGGAGCCGGCCGCGTGGACGTGCGACGACTGCGCCGCACCGGGGGCGGTCGCGTGCTCCGCCGTACGGGCGTGGCCCCCGGGTTCGTCCTCCGCGCGGGCGTGAGGCGTCGTCCCGGCCGCACGGGGCGCCGGGATGCCGACGCCGGCCGGGTAGGCGCGGGACGCGGGCTCCTCGCCGGTCGCCGACTCGGTGCCGGTGGCGGCCGGAGCCTCGGACGGGGCGGCCGCGGCGGGGGCCGCGGGCTCCGCCGTACAGGCGGAGAAACCGCCTTCGACGATGTGCTCGGTGGAAGCGGTCACGGCGGCAGGCCCGGAGGGAGCTGACCCGGTTCCGGCCGCAAAGGAGGAGGAACCGGTTTCCGCCGCAAGGGCCGAGATACCGCTTTCATCGGTTTCGGCGCCGGCACCCACCACCGTCGTCGCGGTGTCGCGCGTGGGGTCGACTGCGCCGGTCACCGGAGTGAGCGGGGCCTCGGCCTGTCGTTCGGCCGGGGACGGATCGCGGCGGGGGACCCGGCGCGGGAGCGTGCCCGGTTCGTCCTCGTGCGTGGCCCAGGACGGCACCGTGGACGGGACCGACGACGACGGTGAGGGGCCGGCCGCGGGGGCCGACGGGGCGGCGAGGGCGGCGGCGCCGGTGGCGGCGGGCCGACCGGGCGGGTCCAGCTCGCTCATCGTCAGGAGCAGCGTCGAGGGGATCTGCACCTCGGCCGTCACGCCGCCGCCCGGGGTGCGGGAGAGGGTGACGTCGACGTCCCAGCGGCGGGCCAGCGCGCCGACGACGAACAGGCCGAGCACCTTCGTGGGGACGACGTCGAGGCGTTCGCGGCGCACGAGGCGGGAGTTCTCCTCGGCGAGGCGTTCGGCGCTCATGCCCAGACCGTGGTCGGCGACGGTGATGGAGGCGCCGTCCGCGTCGGAGCCGACGACGACCTCGACGGGGCTGCCCTCGGGCGAGAACGACACGGCGTTCTCGAGGAGTTCGGCGATCATCAGCGTGAGGTCGCCGATGATGTCGGGCTCCACCATGGTCTCGGTCGCGGCCCGCAGCTGCACCCGCTGGAAGCCCTCGATCTGCCCCAGCGCGGCGCGCACGACGTTGGTGAGCTCGGTCGGCCCCGCGTCCAGGACGGTCTCGCGGATGCCGGCCAGCAGCATCAGGCTGTCGGCGTTGCGGCGCAGGCGGACCGCGATGTGGTCGATGGAGTAGAGGCGTTCGAGCAGCGCCGGGTCTGTCTCACCGCGCTCCACCGCGTCGATCAGCGCCAGTTGACGAGTCGTCAGGTTGCTGACGCGTCGGCCGACGTTGCCGAACATCTCGGCGACGTTGCGCCGGCTGAGCACCTGGCGTTCCAGCAGCGCGGCCGCGGTGGTCTGTACGTTGTTGAAGGCCTCGGCGAGTTCACCGATCTCGTCGTCCGCGGTGACCGGGAGCTCGCGCAGGCGCGGAGGCCCGGACTCCTCGGCGTCGTCGTCGGCGACACGGGCGAGTTCGCGGCCCGCCACGTCGGCGACCTCCTGGGCCGCCCCCGTCAGCGCCAGCACCGGGCGGACCACGGAGCGGCGCACCAGGATGGAGAAGGCGATCCACAGGGCGAAGCCGAGCAGTGCGAGGGACAGCAGCAGACCCGCGCGCCACTGGGCGCTGGAGGCGGTGTCGTCGGCCCGGTCGGCGATCTGGTCGATGAGCGACGCGGTGATCTTCAGCCTGGTCCGGGCCTGGGTGCTGTAGTCGGGGTAGGAGGCGATGGCCGCGCGGAACGCCGTGCGGATGTCGGCCTTCGACTCGGCCTGCAACGCGCTCGGGTCCACGGCGAGTTCGGCGTAGTGCTGGCCGATCGACGCCTGCGAGGAGTTGTGTTCGATGCCGCCGAACTCTTCGTTCTGCGCCTCGTCGGCGAACCGCTCGAACCGCTGGGCCTGGTAGGTGAACAGCTCGTAGGAACCGACCGCGCCGGTGAACTCGATGAGTGCGTTGCTGTCGCCGGTCCGGGCGGAGAACACGCCGGTCTCGAAGGCGCCGTGCGCGGCGTCGGCGCGCAGCAGCGAGTCGAGGAGGTTGCCCGTGAAGGTCGTCGCGAGGTCGGCGTTGCGGTCCAGGCCCAGGCCGTCGATGAGGCCGTCGGCCGCACCCGAGTACGCCGGGTCGATGTTGTCGGCGGGCAGATAGCCCTGCTCGATGGTGGCCCGCAGACCGGCCAGACCCTGGACCTCCTTCAGTGCCTGCACCTCGGTGTCCGGCAGTCGGTCGCCGAAGGCGTCGACGACTTTCTGCACCTGCGCGTCCACGGCGGCCTGCGCCTGACGGTAGCCGTCGGTGGAGGGGGTGCCGCCGTCGAAGGACGCCTCGTGCCGCACGGAGAGCAGGATCGCCTGCTGGTGCTCGTCCTGCAGCACGGCGACGAGCTGGGCGACCTGGGCGCTGTCACGCACCAGTTGGGCGGCGTTCTCCGCGCGGTCGGACTCCTGCACCAGGTCGACGATGAGGTACGTCAGCAGCAGCGCGATCACCGTCAGCGGGATACCGACGAGTACGTTCAGCTTGCGCTGGAAGGGCCACCGGTCGGCGAAACCCCGCAGACCCCGGCGTGCGGACGCCGGTGCCGAGGATGCCGACCGGGCGGGCGCGTCCACCTCTTTCGTGGACACCGGGCCTCCTTCAAGGGGGTGCTGCGGGTGTGCAGGGGGCATCTGCATGCATGCCGACTTTCTGCACACACGTGTCCGAATATGAATGATACGGAAGCGGCCCCCGTACACCGCTGTGGCCGACGCCGACTGCTGTGGCGGACGCCAACTCCGGCGAGACTATCGCCTATTCGAACGGTCGAGCGCGTCGCCCTACGTCAAGAATCCATTACGAAGCGGTGAACCAGGGCCGTTCAGGGGCCTTCAAAGGGGTACACAGGTGATCTACCGATCCGGTCGTAAGTGATCACGGATCGAAGCCAATCGGTAACCCGGCTCCTCTTGACTGATCAAGAAGCGGGTGGATTGGATCAGGCCAGCGTGTTTGAGTTCTCATCAACCCCCCAGCCCGGAACGGGAACCGTGACTTCCAACGCCCACAGCAGCAGGTCCCTCAGGAACCACCCCGGTGCGGCGGCCGTCGCCCTCGCGGCGGTGACGGTCCTGCTGGCGGGATGCTCCTCCTCGTCCGACGACACCTCCGACCCGCTCGCCGGCGACAAGGCGGCCGGCGACACCGTGGTCGTCGGCTCCAACAACTTCGCCGAAAGCATCCTGCTCGCCGACATCTACGGCGAGGCCCTGAAGGCCAAGGGCATCAAGGTGTCCTACAAGCCCAACATCGGCAGCCGCGAGACCACGTACGGCCTGCTCAAGAACGGTTCCATCACCGTCCTGCCGGAGTACAACGGCTCGCTGCTGGCCTACCTGGACGCGAAGGCCGAGCAGACCTCGCTCGCGACCGTGAACGCCGCCGCGAAGGCCAAGCTCGACTCCAAGCTGACGCTCCTCGAGTCGTCGCCCGCCGAGGACAAGGACTCCGTCACGGTCAACGCGGCGACCGCGAAGAAGTACAACCTCACCGCGACGTCCACGCTCGCCGACCTCAAGGACATCGCGCCGGAGCTGGTCCTCGGCGGTTCGCCCGAGTTCCAGACCCGCCAGCAGGGCATCCTCGGCCTGGAGTCGGTCTACGGGCTGAAGTTCAAGTCCTTCAAGGCCCTCGACGCGGGCGGTCCGCTGACCCAGGCCGCGCTGAAGAAGAACACCGTGCAGGCCGCGGACATCTTCACCACGGACCCGACCATCACCCAGGAGAAGTTCGTCGTTCTCCAGGACCCGGAGAACCTCTTCGGATTCGCGAACGTGACGCCGCTGGTCTACAAGAGCGGACTCTCCCAGGAGGGCATCGACGCGCTCAACGCCGTCTCCGCCAAGCTCGACACCAAGACCCTGCTCGACCTGGACTCCCAGGTGCAGCTGGAGAGCAAGGACCCGCTGGACGTCGCCAAGGCCTGGCTGAAGTCGGCCGGTCTCGGCTGAGGTTCCACCGGAGCACGTGAACCGTTGGAAACAACAGGAAACGGACCGGCCCGGGTTTCTCCGCCCCGCGGGGGCGCCCGGACCGTTCTGAACGGCACCACCCTTACCGTCGGCGAGCTGATCGCACTCGTCGACGGTGCGTCCGTCCCCGCGGTGGCCCCCGAAGCCCGCGAGCGCGCCGTCCACTCCTGGCATACGGCGCAGACGCTCGCCGCCGCCGGACGGCTGTACGGCCGCGGCACCGGCGTCGGCGCACAGCGCTCGGTGCCGGTCGACGAGGGCGACGAGGCCGCGCACGGCCTGCGCCTGCTGCGCAGCCACGCGGGCGGCGCGGGCGCCCAGCTCCCCGCCCGCCAGGTCCGCGCCATGCTCGCGGTACGCGCCAACCAGCTCCTCGCCGGCGGCTCCGGAATCCAGCCCGCGTTCGTCGACGCCCTCGTCGACGCGCTCCGTCTCGGCGTCCACCCGGCCGTCAACGAGTACGGAGCTGTCGGCACCGGCGACCTTACGGCGCTGGCCCAGACCGGCCTGACGCTGATCGGTGAACGGCCGTGGCTGAGCCCGGAGTCGAGCGGGCCAAGGAGGACGCCCGGGCCGGACGGCGAGCCGACCGGCCCCGTGGAGCACGCTGCTGAGCCGGCCGGCGGACCCGCCGCCTCGGGGACGGGGCCGGCGCGCTCCTGCCCGTCGGCCACGGCTCCGGCCCTGGACGGCGAGCCCGCTGCCGCCGCTCCCTCCGCCGGCGCCCCCACCGTTCAGCTCGTCACGCTGCCCGGACCCGCTGCCGAAACCGTATACGTCCCCGTTTCCGCCCCTGTTACGGCCGTCGCGGCCGTCCGGGGCCCCTCCACCACGGGCCCCTCCACCCGGCTCCCGGCCCCGGTCGTCCTCGGACCCGGTGATGCGCTGGCCCTGCTCAGCAGCAATGCGCTCGCCTTGGGCCAGGCCGCGCTCGCCCAGCACGAACTGGATGTGCTGCTGCGGGCCACGCACGCCGTCGCCGCTCTGTCCCTCGCCGCGGTGTCCGGCTCGGCGGAGGCGTACGCCGCTCCCGTGCACGCCCTGCGGCCCTATCCCGGCGCCGCCCGCGCGGCCGGTGAGGTGCGGCGGCTGCTGGGCCTGCCCGACCGCCCGCGGCACCGCGGGAGCGGGCGGATCCAGGACCCCTTCGGGTTCCGTGCCTTCCCGCAGGCGCACGGCTGCGCCCTGGACGCCTGCGACCGGCTGCGGGAAATCGTCGAGGTGGAGATCAACTGCCCCTCGGAGAACCCCCTCATGGATCCCGGGGGCACCGCGGCCTACCACCACGGCGGCTTCTTCGCCGCGCCCCTGGGCCTCGCCCTGGACGCCGCGAACCTCGCCCTGCTGCAGACCGCGCAGCTCTCCGCCGCCCGCCTGACGGCGCTCGGCGACCCCGGGCTCACCGGTCTGCCCCCGTTCCTCGGCGGCGGACCGGCGACCAGCTCGGGCACGATGATCCTGGAGTACACGGCCAACTCCGCCCTGGCGGAACTGCGTGCGGCGACGGCACCCGCGTCGGCGGGACACGCGGTCCTGTCGCGGGGGCTGGAGGAGGCCGCCACCTTCGCCGGGCAGGCCGCCCGCCAGAGCGCGCGAGCGGCGGACGCCTACAGCACCGTCCTCGCCTGCGAACTCGTCGCCGCCGTACGGGCCTTGAGGATGAAGCCGGCCCGGGCGGAGGCGCCGGCGCCGTCGGCCGCGGTCCTCGCCGCGGCGACGGCCGTTCTTCCCGCGGGCACGGAAGACCGTCCGCTGAGCGGCGACGTGACGGCGGCGGCCGAACTGCTGCCGCGGCTGGCCGAGTGGTGAGCGCCGCTGCGCGGCAGCGGCACCGCTGACGGATCCGGGTCAGTAACCCACGAAGAACGTCGCGTCCTGCTTCTCGGTGGCCGTCGAGACCGGGTCGATGCGCAGGACGTAGTTCGCGTGCCGGATGTAGCGCGTCGGGTTGTTGTAGGAGCGGAACGACGCCCATCCGGAGTCCGCCAGGCCCGCCGTACGGTAGAAGGTCGCGTCACCGGCGAAGGTCGACGTGGCGTCGTCGGCGTCGAGCCGGAGCTGGTAGTCGTAGTGCCGCAGATACCGCGTCGGGTAGTTCACCGACCGGAAGGAGACCCCGGAGCTGTCGGCCAGGCCGGGGACGAGCTTCCACTGCGAGTCCGTGTACAGGTCGAAGGGGTACGCGTCGATGCGGCCGACGTAGTCGGCGTGGCGGACGTAACGGTCGGGGTAGTTGTAGGACTTGAGCCGGTTCCACGCGGGGGCGCCCCACTTGGCGACGAGGTTGCTGTACTGCGTGCCGGTGATCGTCGTGATGCCGCAGTGCTTGGAGTTCACGGGCTGGGTGTACGTCTTCTGGTCGAGCGCGGTCCAGGTGCCGGCCGCGAGGTCGGTGGACTGCCAGGCGTAGAAGACGCCGTTGGGCGTGTAGGTGTCTCCCCAGAGCCACCAGGTGCTGGAGGTCAGCGACTTGACGAGGGTCGGCGCCTCGGTGCCGCCGTGGGCGACGCCGGTGTTGAAGACCGTGAAGCTGCCGGGGTCGAGCGAGCCGGACCGCGCGCCCACCAGCGTCTGGTCCTTCTTGAAGTAGAGGTAGTTGACGCCGTTCACCCCGACGGCCATGTCACCGTCGATCACGTCGTAGCCGGGGTCGAAGAAGACCTGGGGGGCCGAGGCGGTGACGAAGTCGGTGGTGTAGTTGACCATGATCACGTTGTGGCCGCCGGCGTTCACCGCGGAGTAGATGAGCGCGTACTGCCCCCGGCCCGCGTCCCAGAACGCCTCCGGCGCCCAGCTGTGGGTGTTCATGTCGTGCAGCTTCAGCCGGTGGTAGCCGGTGAAGGTGCGCAGGTCGGTCGAGTTCCACACGTGCACGTACTGGCTGACGTAACTCCAGTCGGTGCCCTTGAGGTCGGTGGCGATCACCACGAAGGTGCCGTCCTGCTTGCGCAGGATGAACGGGTCGCGCAGCCCCAGCGCGCCCTCGGTGGGCGTGACCACGGGGTTGTTCTGATTGAGCGGCATCCACTGCAGCCCGTCCGTGCTGACGGCGAGGTGGAGGCCGTAGTCGGTGCCGGCGCCGAGGCTGGTGGACTCGGTGAAGTAGCCCATCACGTAGGCCGAGTCGGCCGCGTGGGCGGACGGCATGCCGAGGGTGAGGGCGAGGGGGACGGAGGCGGCCGCGCCGAGGAAGAGGCGGCGGGAGGGGTCGGGGGTCATATGCGCTCCAGGGGTGCGGGGATGCCCTTAGACACCGACCTGCAGTTCGAAATGTCGAACCAGGTTCGGTGAGTCGGTCAGAAGGTAGGGGTGTGCGGGGAACAGGTCAATCACTGGGACACGCTTGGCGGTTTCCCGCCTCACACCTGCGGTGCATCACGGAAAATTCCGGCGATCTCCGCGGCGGTCCGGACTACTCTCGGCGACCGTGAACAGGAGACGGCAGAAGAAACTGACGAAGCGTCTGTTGTCGGCGGTGATGTTCGAGGGCGTTCCTCAGGTCGACCTGCTGCTGCGGGCCGGCGCCGACCCCGCGGCCGCCGATGTCGACGGAACGACTCCGTTGTACGCGGCCTGTGTCCACGGGGCCGCCAAGACCGCGCGCAGGCTGCTCGAGGCCGGTGCGCCGCCCGACGCCGAGAGCGCGGGCCTGGGCGCCGAGGGAACCCCACTGTGCGCGGCGGCCTGTTGGGGCCACATCGACGCGGTCCGCGCCCTGCTCGCGCACGGCGCCGACCCCAACCTCCGCGAGGACCACGGCACCGGTCTGACCCCCCTCGCGTGGGCGACCGCGGGACCCCACCCGGAAACGGTTGCGGCCCTGCGTGCCGCGGGAGCCCGGTGACGTGGTCCCGGGTAGGCGGACGGCGGGACGGCGGGACGGCGGGACGGCGGGACGGGGGGACGGGGGGACGGCGGGACGGGGGGACGGCGGGACCGGGGGCGCCGGGCGGTCGGGCAAGTGGCCTGCGGCAAGGCACGCCGGGCGGTGGGGGTGGCCGGACAGGGCCGGGCGGTGGGGGTGGCCGGACAGGCCGGGCGGAGGCGGCCTGTCCGGCCGGGCAGGCAGGTCGATCGGGCCGGGCAGCCAGGTGGACCGGGCCGTGGATCAGTGGGCCGGGCTCGGCCGGAGTGTGACGTCCTCGATCAGCCGGTCGAGGAGAGCGATCAGCACGTCCCGGCACGAGTCACGCTCCCGCGCGTCGCACAACACCACGGGAACATGGGCCGGCAACGCCAGCGACTCCTTGATCTCCTCCGTCGGATAGGGGTGCAACCCGTGGAAACCGTTTACCGCGACGACGAACGGGATGCCCCGGCGCTCGAAGAAGTCGATCGCCGCGAAGCTCGACTCCGGCCTCCGCACATCGATGAGCACCACCGCCCCCAGAGCGCCGATCGCCAGGTCGTTCCACATGAACCAGAACCGCTGCTGGCCGGGCGTGCCGAAGAGGTACAGCACCAGATCGTCACCGATGCTGATCCGCCCGAAGTCCAGGGCCACGGTGGTGGACCGCTTCTCCTCGATGCCCTTGAGGTCGTCCACCTCCAGCCCGGCGACGGTCAGCGGTTCCTCCGTGCGCAGCGGCGTGATCTCGCTGACCGCCCCGACCATGGTGGTCTTCCCGACGCCGAAGCCGCCGGCGATGAGGATCTTCACCGCGTCGGGTGCCGCGGCCTGCCCGGGGCCGAGGGCGGTGGAAGCGGTGGCATCAGATCCGGCCAAGGCCGTCCCTCACTTTCTCCAGCAGATCGAGATCCGGGGTGCCGGTGACGGGACGGGGCGGCCGGGCGGTGATCAGGCCCGCCTCCAGCAGGTCGCAGAGCATGATGACGACCACGCTCACCGGCAGGTCGAGACGGGCCGCGAGTTCCGCCACGGCGAGCGGCCGGGCGCACAGCCGCAGGATCCGGGTGTGCTCGGGCTGCGGCCGCGCGGCCCGCTCGGGCGGCGGGTCGACCGCGGTCACCGTCGTGATGAGCGTGAAGTCGGCACGGCTGGGCCGGGTCCGGCCACCGGTGAGGGTGAACGGCCTGACGAGTCTGCCCGCTTCGTCGCCTCCGCTCACCTCACCCGCCGTTGGTGCGCGCGGCGGGACCGACATGGGCCCGCGGTGCCGCGCTGAGGTGCTCGCCGATCTTCTTGACCAGCATGTTCATCTGGTACGCCACCACGCCCACGTCCGCGTTCTTGCCCGCGAGCACGACGAGATGGGCGCCCGGTCCGGCCGAGGTGAGGATCAGGTAGCTATGGGCCATCTCGATGAGCGCCTGGCGCACCGGACCGCCGCGGAAATCCATGCTGACGCCTTTGCTGAGGCTCATCAGGCCGGACGCGGTCGCCGCCAGTCGTTCGGCGTCCTCGCGCAGGAAGCCGGTGGACTTGCTCACCACCAGCCCGTCCTCGGAGAGCACGACGGCCTGGTTCACGTCGGCGACCCGGTCCACGAGACCGGTGAGCAGCTGGTCGAGCTGGGTGTTCGTGCCGGGGGTGGAGCGTGTCATCGTGATGTCCTTCATGAGCGGTCGGCGGGCGGTGTCGGGGTGTGGGAGGTGCTCGCGGCGGTGACCTGCGGGCCGGGGGCCTCCTCGGGGGCTGGTTCCCGCGGGTCGTCGGGCGGCAGGCCGGCGTCGGCGTGTGCGCGCAGCGTGCCCCGCTGGAAACCGCCGAGGGAAGAGGCCGCGCGCTCCGCGGTGAAGTCGTCCGGGTAGCCGTCTTCCTCGACGGCCGCGGCGGACGCGGCCTCCTCGCGCAACTCGGTGGCGAGGCTGGTCTGCGGGACTCTGCGGGGCAACGGCGTGAGACCTCCGGGCCGAGCGGCCGTGCGCGCGGTCCGGGCCGTGACGGGAGCCACCGCGCTCGCCCGGTTGCCCCGGCCGCCTGCGACGTCCGACGCATCGGATCCGCCGACGTCCGACGCCTCGGCCTCGGCTCTCACACCGTCCGTCGGGAGGGGCGCACGGCTCGTCGAGGACGGGGAGTCCGGTGTGTTCCCGGCGGGCGACGGGCGGTGCGATCCCGGGGCGAGGGGACGGTCGGGCGTCGGCCCGGCGGAGTCGTCCGCCGTCGGGGCCGACGGGCCGGGGGCCTCGCGGACCACGATGTCGTGGGGGACCAGCACGATGGCCGTGGTCCCGCCGTACGGCGACGAGCGCAGGGTGACGGTGATCCCGTGCCGGGTCGCCAGCTGGGCGATCACGAACATGCCGAGCCGTAGGTCGTCGGCGAGCGCCACCACGTCGAACTGGGGCGGGACCGCCAACTGCGCGTTGAACGAGGCGTAGTCCTCCTCGGACAGGCCGAGGCCGCGGTCCTCGACCTCGATCGCCAGGCCCTTGGCCACCAGCGCGGCCCGGACGCCGACCGGGCTGGGCGCCGGCGAGTAGGACGTCGCGTTGTCGATGAGCTCGGCGAGCAGATGGATCACGTCCGCGACGGCCGGTGGCGCGATGTACACGTCCTCCTCGGTGTGCACCTCCGCCCGCCGGTACTCCGCGACCTCCCCGACGGCACTGCGCAGGATGTCGATCAGCGCCACCGGCTCCGTCCAGCTGCGTCCGGGCCGACCGCCGCTGATGATGACGAGGTTCTCCTCGTAGCGCCGCAACTGGCTGGCCGTGGAGTCCAGTTCGTACAGCCCGTTGAGCACGTCCGGGTCCTGGTGCCGCCGCTCCAGCGCGTCGAGCTTGCTCAGCTGGAGGTTGACCAGGTTCTGGCTCTGCCGGGCGATGCCCAGGATGACCTTCTGGAATCCGCGCCGGGTGTCGGCGAGTTCGACGGCGGTGTGCACGGCGGTGCGCTGCGCCGTGTTGAACGCCGCCGCCACCTGGCCGAGTTCGTCGCCGCCGTAGTCCAGCGGAGGGGTCTCGGCGTCCACGTCGACCGTCTCGCCCCGGTCCAGCCGGGAGACGACGTCCGGGAGCCGTTCGTGTGCCAGGCTCAGCGTGGCCATCCGCAGGCCGTGCAGCCGCCGGGACAGCGAGCGGGTGATGCGCCAGGACATGCCCACGCACAGCAGCAGGGCGACGAGACCGCCGGCGCTGAGCGAGGCGGCCGTGATGAGCAGCTCGCGGGCCTCGTCCGCGCTGTGCTGCAGCAGCGCCGTGGTCTGCAGCCGGATCAGTCCCGAGTACTTGTCGGAGACCTCGATGAGCGCGGCACGCCACTGCTTCTGCACGTCCGGCAACGCGATGTCACCGTTTTCGCTCTGTTTCGCGCGGGCCGCGAGCACCTTGTCCTCGACGGACTCCAGGATCTGCCACTGGTAGCTCGTGAGGATCTTCTCGGTCTGTGCCTTCGCGGTGCCGGTGAGCGAGGGGACGATCTGGTCCTGCACCAGCCAGCGCCGGGTGTTCACCAACTGGGCGAACTGCGCCCACGTCTCCTCGTCCATCCGCTGCCGGGGTCCGGCCAGCGTGAGCTGCAGGTCCTCCTCGGAGACCAGTTCGGCGGCGTGCTCCAGCGCGACGAGCGGCCCGGCCTGCGAGGTGAGGTCTCCGTCGTCGACCTGGGACAGCTCCTGGAAGGCGTGGATCTGGTCGTCGATGATCGACGTGTACTGGTCCAGAGCCTGGGCCGCGGTGATGTCGACCGGGTCGTCCACCTGGCCCCGGTAGTACTCCAGGCTGCCCACGGAGGCGACGACCGAGTACATCCGGTCCCTGACGCGGTCGGACGCCTGCTGGATGTCGTCCGACCGCGCGACGAGCTCGGCGACCGCCACGTCCGTCTTCTCGCGCTGCGCCTCCAGCGCCTCCCGGGAGCCTGCGGGCCGCGAGGCCAGCCACACGGCGGACAGGCTGCGCTCCCGCTGCAGCATCAGCGTCGCCTCGGTGCCCATGGCCCCGGTCGACCGGCTCAGCTCGGTCTGTGCGCGCAGCCGCAGCCCCTCCGCGAACATCTGGGTCGTCGTCACACCCCACATGGCGGCGAGGGTGACGCTGGGCACCAGGGCCAGCAGGATCAGGGAGAGACGTATGGAGCCGAGACGTCGGCGCCGGGCACCTGTCCGTGGAGACATAGTCGTCCTAGAGCGATCAGCGGGGGGAAGGGGAAGAGCGAGGGGGGAGGAACTGGGGAGGAGCCGCGGGGTGAGGGGGACGGTCCGGTCAGCGGGTGCCGGCCGCGGCGAAGCGGGCTACTTCGGCGACGTTGGTCTTCGTGACGAAGGCCGGACCCGTCAGCACGGGCGCGGTACTGCCGCCGCTGACATTGCCGTTGGTCTTGTACAGCCAGAGCCCGTCGACCGCCAGGTAGCCCTGCAGATAGGGCTGTTGATCCACCGCGAACTGCACGCTGCCGTCCCGTACGGCCGTGACCAGATCCTCGTTGAGGTCGAAGGTGGCGACCTTGGCCTTGCTGCCGGCCTTCGCTGTCGCCTGCACCGCCGCGAGCGCGAACTGCGCCCCGTTGGCGATGACTTCGTCGATGTCCGGCTCCTGCCGCAGCCGCGCGGCCACGGCGGCGGTCATGGCGTCCATGTCCGTTCCGTCGACGTAGAGCATCTCGGTCTCGCCGGTGAACGTCTTCTTCACGCCCGCGCAGCGCGCCTCCAGGGCGATGTTGCCCCGTTCGTGGATGACGCACAGGGCGTGCCGGGCGCCGAGGCTGTCGAGCTTGTCGCCCACGGCACGGCCCGCGACGCTCTCGTCCTGGCCGAAGTACTCCAGAAGTCCCGCCGAACGCCACGCGTCGATACCGGAGTTGAGACCGACCACGGGGATGCCGGCCGCCTTGGCCCGGGCGACCGGGTTCTTCATGGCCTGCGGTTTGGCGAGGGTCACCGCGATGCCGTCGACCCGGTCGTGGACCGCGTCCCGCACCAGTTCGGCCTGCCCGGCGGCGTCGGGGTCGCTGGCGTAGGTCAGGTCCACACCGTCCTTGGCGGCAGCGGCCTCGGCGCCCTTGCGCACCAGCGCCCAGAAGTCGTCGCCCTCGGCGCCATGGGTGACCAGGGTGATCTTGAGGCGGTCGCCCGAGCCGCCCGCCGTGTCCAGGTCCGCACCGGACGACGTGGCGCCGGAGCAGCCGGTCAGGAGGAGGAGGCAGCAGGCCGCCGCCAGGGCGGTGAGGCGTATGGATCCGAGGGGAGCCGGAGCGGAGGGAGCGGGGAGGGGAGTGTTCATGGGGGGCTGCACCTCGCTGTGCGGCAGAGCAGGGAGGACGGGGCGAGCGCCGCCGGAGCGAGGGGTGTGCACCGGCGAGAGGCATTCGTTGGCTCGGAGCCAACCGCGTGTGACCGCTGGGAGTCAAGTGAGCGACCGCATGGTGTGAGGTGCTGCTGCCGCATTGTGATCCGGGACGGGGCGGCGATGACCTGGAGGAGCATATCCGCAGCTGAATTGACTGATCGTCAAACAATCGGAGCCGGCTCAGGGCTTGCGGCCCACGGCCCTGTCCATGGCGATGTCCGCGCCGCGGTTGACCTCGGTGCCGGTGCCGTCGGGCGCCGGCGGGGGACCTGGACGATCCCCGGGTCGAGCAGTTCGAGGCCGGTGAAGAACTCCGCCGCCTCCGCCAGGGTGCGCGACCGCGTCGGCATGCCGCGCGCCGCGGCCTCACGCGCGACGCGACCGACCTCTTCCCAGGGGTCGCACCTCGGCCGCCGTCGCCGCCCTTGCCGACGGCGGGTCCTCCCGTGACGGCACGTCGAAGGCGTCGAAGGCGTCGGAGTCCGCGAAGGCCCGGAGAACCCGGAGAACCCGGAGAGCCCGGAGGCCCGGAGAACCCGGAGGTCCGGAGGCCGGGAGAGCCCGATGGCCCGGAGTACTCGGAGAGCCCGGAGGACCTGAGAACCCGGAGAGCCGGAAGGCCCGCAGAGCCTGGAGAGCCCGGAAGACCCGGAAGACCCGGAAGACCGGAAGAGGCCGGGAAGCTCGGTCCAGCGCTCGTCTCCCGCTGCTCTCGCACCTGATCCGGCCGTTCTTCTCCCTCTCCCTCTCGCTCTCCCTCTCCTAGTACTCCTCGTTCTCCTCTGCTTCGACTCCCTCCTCTTCGTCGTCCCCTCCCTCTTCTTCCTCTTCTTCGAAGAAGTCACCGATCTCGTCCACCACTTCGGCCACCACCACGCCGCCGACGGCCCCTGCGCCGAGCCCCGCCGCGCTCGCGACGGCCGTTGCGCCCGTGCCGGGGAAGGAGCCGTGTACGGCGAGGTGGTCGGCGTGCGACGCGGAGTGGACGTAGGCCTGCGCGCCGTACGCCTCACGGTGCTCGGTCACCCGGCGGATCCAGCCGTCGACCTCGCTGTTCCAGTCGAGTACCGGCACGTCCTCGTGGCGCACGGTGAAGCGGGTCAGCGCGTCGTGGCCGGGAGTGAGCGGGCCGCCGCGCTTGTCGGCCTCCAGCACGACCTCCAGGCCGGACGCGGTGGTGAGGAAGGTCAGTTCGATGTCGGTCACGGCGTGCGCGTACCGAGGGGGCGGGGTGAGCTCGATCTCCTGGTAGAACGGCAGCCGTTGCCCCGTGCCCCCGATGCGACCGTGCTCCAGGTCGGCGGAGCGGAAGCCGAACCCGAGCTGCCCGAGCGCTTCGAGGACCGCCTCCTGCACGGGCAGCGGACGGACGATGAGCGGGTCGAGATCGCTCCGGTCGCGGGCGTCGGCCACCGCGAGCTCGGTGCGCACGCCCAGGACGACGCCCAGCGGCTGCCCGTACAGCTCGTTGACCGGTGTCTCCCAGGGCACCGTGACGGAGAACGTCACGCTGCGTTCCTCGTCCTCGCCGAGCAGGAATCCGCCACCGACCACATACCGCTCGAAGGCGACGGCGCCCTCGCTCTCGCCTTCCTCGTGCTCGGCCTCGACGCGTGCCAGCAGCTCCAGGCCGATCTCCTCGATCTCCACGGCCGTCCCGCCGCCCCGCAGCCGGACCTGCCCCGACAGCGCCCCGCCGGGCAGCACCGCCTCGTCGTCGAGCACCGTGTCCACCGAGGGGCAGCCTACGCCGATCGCCCCGAGCAGCCGTTTGAACACCATGCCCTGTCGCTCCTTCACGCCGAACCCACTGCCTCGAACCCATTCTGGTGATCTTCCGCTGAACTCACCGCGACGGCCGAGAAGTTCCCACGTCACCTGTTCGAAGGACGTGGGAGGGCGGGGTGGCGAAATGAGACGGATCACGCCTCCGGACGGACCGGGAATCCGGACGGATCCAGAATCCGGACGGGCCGAGCGACAGGAGGGGCACGAATCCGGACGGGTCGCGAAGGACGGCAGGTCGTGCCGTCGAAGAGGCGGTCACTCCCCAGGGAAGCGGATCCCCGGGCACGCGGATCCCCAGGCATGCGGATCCCCAGGCATGCGGATGCTCAGAGACGCGGATCCACAAGAGCCGGAAGAGTGGCGACACCGGGCGACACCGAAAGAGCGGCGACACCGGAAGGCCGGCGACACCGGCGGGGCCGGGCGGCCCGCTGTGCGCAGGTCGTCCCGGCCCCGCCGGTGAGAGGACGTACGGCCGTGTGCCACGGCCGCGCGTCAGACGCGTGCCTGTCCGCGTGTCGGGCAGGTCACCCCGCTCCGGGCAGCGGGCCGTCCTGCCGGACCGACTCGGCCGTGTGTTCCGGTCGCTTCTCCTTGTGCCGCTGCCGGCGGCTCCGGCGCGGTTCCTGGTCGGGCAGCCAGCCGAAGGCGAGGCTGCTGCCCACGGCACCCATCAGGAGGCCTACGACGAAGCCGCCGATGTTGGAGGTCAGCCAGGTGCCCAGGGAGAGCAGGATGGCGATGATCGAGTAGAACAGCCGCTGGGTCGGGTTGAAGAGGATCAGCAGACCGCACACCACCATCAGGGTGGGCAGGAGATAGCCCGCCAGGCCCTGCATCCCCACATGAAGGATCACCGGGAGCGGCGCCTTCATGGTCACGAGGATCTCGGCGCCGCCCAGGACGAGCAGCACGCCGCCCGCGAAGGGCCGGTGGCCTCTCCACTCCCGGAAGCGGCCCCGCCACTGGGTGAAGGTCATTACTTGCAGCCCTCGCTGGAGAAGCTCATCTTCAGGCCGGGAAGCTTGAAGACGGCCGCGGTGGCCGCGTAGTTGTGCTGGTACAGGTTCTTGATGACGACCGTGTCGGCCTGCTGGCCGTAGACGCCGGCGGGACCCTGGATCGGGACCTTGTCGAAGGTGCTGGAGTCGCGGCCGATCTCGATGTTGTTGAACTCGGCGTCGCCCGAGATCTCGTCGGAGTCGATGGCCAGGTTCTTCACGCTCACCGGCGTGGATCCGCCGCCGGCCTTGAGGACGAGCTGGATGCCGCCGAGGTCGACGCTCTGGCACATGTTGGTGATCTTGCCGTTCTTCACGACCGAGGTGACGACCAGGACCTGGCCGCCGGTGTCCCCCTGGTTGGGGCTGTTCTCGATCATGTTGTCCAGACCGCCGAACTGCGCGAAGCCCTCACCGTCGAGCCTGTCGGCGGTGACCACGAAGGGCATGCCGGAGATCGCGAACTGCACGCCCAGGGCGCCCTGGGCGGTGAGGACCGCGAGCCCCGCGGCGACGAGGGTGGCGGGTATCGCCATGACGGCGGCCCGGCGCGGCCGGACCCGGCCGCGTCTCGTTGTGGAACCGCTTTCGGGGTTCTCGGGGAAGTTGTCGGCGGACGAAGTGACGTCCGGGGACGAGGCCATGTCTGCTCCCATGCGCTTGATCGTGCGGGTTGGGCTTCAGTGGCACGTTGTCCTGGCGCGGACAGCGGCTGCCACGCACGCCTCCTCGCGACTCCCGGAAACCGCAAGGGCTTTCTGGTTACGCAGCAGTAGCCGTCCAGGAAGTTACCGATGGTTACACCAGCCGGTCAAGGGAGATGTGGAAAAAGAGTGTTCATTATGTGCCGCCTGCCGAGCAGGCCCCCCGACAGGCTTTCGCATATATCTGTCACACCATCAACTTTGTTGCAGAGCCTTGACGTTGACTGACCATCAGGTCTAGAACTCTCCCTGGCTCAGCCGGGATCCGTGGCGCCGGATCCGCAGCGCGGCGACACCGCCGCGCTCCCGGACGCTTTTCAGCCAGTACGGGCCACACGGACCCGAGCTCGATCCCTTGACGGCACCGGTACGGCCGCTTCCCCCCGCGGGCCGCGACCGGTCGCCCCTCCCCGCCCGGCCCGGCCGGAGTCACTCGCCAGTGCCTCCGGCCGGTCACCGGCCGGCCGCCGTTGCCGGTCCGTCACGTACGGAGAAGGCGTCACGGGCCGGCGACGGCGGACGCCGACCAGCGTCCTTCCGGTTGCGATCAGCGACGCGCCGGTTCACCCCCACCGATCCCCCCACCGATCCCCCCACCGATCACCCCCCACCGATCCACCGGTCACCCCCCACCGAACACCCCCGAATCAACCCCCACTTGAGAAAGAGGCACCCGCATGCGCACTCGCTCCCTCCTCGCCCTCGCAGGTACGGTCGTCGCCCTCTCGCTCACCGCCGTCACCCCGGCCTCCGCGGCCGGCGCGGTGCTGACCACGGCCAACGGCGACGTCGCCGTCGGTGACGTCCTCAACGCCTCCCTCGCCAGCGGCACGACCGCCACGCTCTACTCCAGCGCGACCGGCACCAGCGGTGTCTCCTGTGCCACGTCCGGGTTCAGCGCCACCGTCACCGACAACCCCACCGCGCCAGGCACGGCCACCGAGTCGCTCACCGCGCACACCTTCGGCAACTGCACCGCGAACGTCGTCGGCGTGCTAGGCGTCACCAGCATCACGGTCAACAACCTGGCCTACACGACCAGTGTCTCCTCGGGCGGCACCGTCTCCGTCACCCCGCCGAGCGGCTCCACCATCCAGACCACGGTCGTGCTGCGCACGCTGCTGGGCAGCATCAACTGCGTCTACCAGGCGCCCAGCCTGACGGGCACGGCGAGCAACGCCGACAACAGCATCACCTTCACCAGCCAGCAGTTCACCAAGACGTCGGGCTCGTCGCTCTGCTTCGCCAACGGCTACTTCACCGCCAAGTACGCCCCCGTGACCGACGCGGGCGCGGTCGTCTCCGTCAACTGAGCCCCGTCACCCGTAACTGAACAGCGTCCACGCGACTGATCGTCCGACGTGCGACCGGACTCCGTTCCCGCGGAGTTCAGCGTCGGCGCAGGCGCACGACGAGGGCGGCGCCGCCGGTGAGCACCAGCACCGCCGCGGCGCCGCTCGCCAGTATCGGCGCGGACGGCCCGGAGCCGGACCCGGTGGTGGAAGCCACCGGAGTGCTCTCGGGGCCGGCCGCGGCGGCCTGGGCGGGCGCGGCGCCGGAGGCGGTCGCCACCGACGGAGCCGTGGACGGTGAGCTCGGCGTCGGGCCTGCGGACGTCGCGGACGTCGCCGGCGTGGCCGAAGCGGGCGCCTTCGTCGTCGGGCCGCTCTCCGGCTTGCTCGGTGAAACCGCTTCCGGGAACACCACGTCCGAGCACGAGTAGTAGGTGTCCGGCGTGCTGCTGTTCTGCCAGATCGTGTAGAGCATCTGACGTCCCGTCCGGTCGGCGGGCAGCTTCGCCGTGAGGTGGTACGCGCCGTTCTTCAGTGCCGGGTCCTTGACCTCGGCGAACGGACGCGTCGGCAGGTCGGACCAGGTGAGCGGTTTCGACGGGTCGTAGCCCGGCTTCGTCAGATACAGCTTGAACGTGCCGGTGTGCGCGATCGTCGAGGCGTACGTCATGCGCAGGGTCCCGCCCGGGGTGAGCCGGGTCGACGGCCAGTCGGCGCGGGCGAGGTCGAGTCCCTTGTACGCGGACAGGCCGCCGCTGCACAACTGCCCGTCGGGAATGGTCTGCCGGTCGCGTCCGTTCACGTCCGCCACCCGCAGGTTGTCCCACGCGGCGAAAGAGGTGCCGTTGGCGTCGACGGCCGCCCGGCAGGCCGCGGTCCCTGCGTCGGCCCCGCCTTCGGGGGAGCAGGCGAACACCCGGCTGACCGGATCCGTGGGGGCGCCGTGCGCCTGCGCCGGTCCGGCGGCCCACAGGCCCAGCAGGAACGGGCTCACGGCGGCGGCCGCCAGGGCTGCGGTGCGATGTGCGGTCGTGCGGGGCATCGGGGACGTCTCCTCGGCCGGCGCGGGAACGGTCTGCAATCAGTACGGGAATCCCGTGCGGGGCGTTCAGTCCCCGTCCGGCAGTCGGTGTGCGCTGCCCGGCGGCCGGCGCGCCGCCCGGACGCGATCAAATCGGACACGCGCTGGCTGATTCCGGTCGTCAAGGGTTGGATTTTGGCCGGATCGAGGGTTTCCCCTGTATCCGAATGACTGATCCTTTGCCTATCGTTCCTGCACAGCCGACCCACAGGTAACCCCGAGGGGGTCGGACCCCGCGCCTGGCCGGCCTTTCGCGCTGCACTTCGATGCACCCCCCGCCGCTTCCCCGCCGAAGCGAATCGACCGCCGCTCCGCCCTGCCCGGAGTCGGTTACGAAAGGCATGCCCTTGCGCACCTCACCCCCCTCGAGACGGAAGCTGATATCCGTCGCCGCGGCCTCCGCGGCCCTGCTCACCGCAGCGGCGACGGCCTCGGCCGTCGCCGCCCAGGAAACCGTTTCCCAGGGTTCCGCCGTCCCCGCGGCCCAGACCGAAGCCGCGCCCGGTACCCCGGCCGAGCGCCTCATCGTCGGCTACAAGTCCGGCGCCGCCGAGGCCAGGTCGAACCCGGCCGCCGAGGCCGACGCCGCCGCCAAGGGAGAGAAGACCGGCGAGGACGTCGACTTCCAGCGCCGTCTCGGCACCGGCGCCGCCCTGGTCGACCTGGGTGACGACGTCACGCAGGCGGAGGTCGCCGACGTCGTCGCCCAGTACCGGGCGGACCCGCAGGTCGCCTACGTGGTTCCGGACCGGCTGAACCAGCCGAAGGCCGACCCGAACGACACCGAGTACACCAAGCAGTGGGACCTCTTCGAGACCACCGCCGGTATGAACGTGCCGGGCGCCTGGGCCACGTCGACGGGAACCGGTGTCACCGTCGCCGTCATCGACACCGGTTACGTCGCGCACACCGACCTCGCCGCGAACATCGTCGGCGGCTACGACTTCATCGCCGACACCGCGGTCTCCGTCGACGGCGACGGCCGCGACGCCAACCCGGCGGACCCGGGCGACTACTACGCGGCCGACGAGTGCGGCTCCGGCGTCCCGGCGAGCAACTCCTCCTGGCACGGCACCCACGTGGCCGGCACCATCGCCGCCGTCACGAACAACAACAAGGGTGTCGCGGGGATCGCGTACGGCGCGAAGATCTCCCCGGTGCGGGTGCTCGGCAAATGCGGCGGTTACGACTCCGACATCATCGACGCGATCACCTGGGCGTCCGGCGGCACCGTTTCCGGAGTTCCCGCCAACTCCAACGTCGCCAAGGTCATCAACATGAGCCTGGGCGGCGACGGTGCCTGTACCTCGGCGACCCAGAGCGCGATCACCGCCGCCGTGAACCGGGGAACGACGGTCGTGGTGGCGGCCGGCAACGAGAGCGACAACGTCGCGAACCACTCGCCGGGCAACTGCGACAACGTCATCTCGGTCGCGGCGACCAACCGCACCGGGGCCAAGGCGTCCTACTCCAACTACGGTTCCCTCGTCGACATCTCGGCGCCCGGCGGCCAGACCAGCACCGGCACCGCGAACGGCATCCTGTCCACCCTGAACTCCGGGACCAGGACGCCGTCGAGCGAGTCGTACGCCTACTACCAGGGCACCAGCATGGCGACCCCGCACATCGCGGGCCTGGTCGCGCTGGTCAAGTCGGCGAACTCCGCGCTGACCCCCGCGCAGATCGAGACGGCCATCAAGAACAACGCCCGTGCCCTGCCCGGCGCCTGCTCCGGCGGCTGCGGCGCGGGGCTGGCGGACGCGACCAGGACGGTGCAGGCGGTGAGCGGCTCAGGGGGCTCCACGGGGGGCACCACCTTCACCAGCACGACCGCGGTCCCGATCCCGGACAACGGCTCCGCCGTCGAGTCCCCGATCACCGTCAGCGGCCGCACCGGCAATGCCCCGAGCACCCTCAAGGTCGGTGTCGACATCACGCACACCTACCGCGGCGACCTGGTGATCGATCTCGTCGCGCCCGACGGCAGCGCCTACCGGCTGAAGGCGGCCAGTTCCTCGGACTCGGCGGACAACGTCAACACCACGTACACGGTGAACGCGTCCGGCGAGACCGCCAACGGCACCTGGAAGCTGCGTGTCCAGGACACCGCGGCGCAGGACACCGGCAGACTCGACAGCTGGCAGCTGACGTTCTGAGGGAACTCGCTGCTTGCCGTTTGTGAGGAACGGGCGGGCCGACCGGTGTGGATGGACGCCGGGCCGGCCCGCCTTCTTCTGTCTGTTCCCACCTGTTCTCACCCGTTCCCGTCTGTTTCCGGTGAAGCCGGTTGTTGCCTGTTCCCGTCTGTTTCCGGTGAAGCCGGTTGCCGCCTGTTCCCGTCTGTTTCCGGTGAAGCCAGTGGCCGGCTGTTCCTGTCCCGGCCCGGTGAGGCCCGTTACTACCTGTTCCCGTCCCCGCCGGTGAAGCCCGTTACTGCCTTTTCCCGTGCGGCGACGTGGGCACGGGCTCCCCCGTCAAGTGCCCTGCGGACGCAATGAGTTACCTGTGTGTTTCCAGCCGTTTCCCCTGAAAACAAACCGGCCGCCTCGCACATGAAGGCCCCTCGAAAGGCGTGCTCCGCGCGGCGCCGTGGGAACCGCGGTACGCGGTTACACGTGTCGCTCGATGGTTCCGGCATCCCGCACTCGCGCCGCCCACAGGCAGAAACCGCGCACCCCGTCTCTTTTGATCCGGGCTCGATTATGCCTCCGGTACGTTCTCTGTGGGAGGCTGCCATCGGCAGGCCAGCAGCGGCGCACAAGTCGGTTGAGCGCAGGGGCCGTCGGCTGTCTTCACTCCCATGGCCAATACAGTCTTACCGTGAGCTATTGTGTACGGGGGGTAAGAAAAAACGGCATGACCCGTTCGTTACCGGCCCGGGAGAGTACCAGTCGATGGCGAGGCAGTTACGCGCCGAACAGACCCGCACGACGATCATCACGGCCGCCGCCGACCTGTTCGACCGGCACGGCTACGAGTCGACCAGTCTCAGTGACATCGTCGCGCACGCCCATGTCACCAAGGGCGCCCTCTACTTCCACTTCGCGGCGAAGGAGGATCTGGCCCACGCCATCATGGAGTTGCAGTCCTCGGCCTCGCGCCGGATCGCCGGCGAGATCGACGACCGGGGTTACGCCTCGCTCGAAGCCCTGATGCGCCTGACGTTCGCCCTGACGCGACTGTCGGTCGAAGGGCCGATCACCCGGGCCGGCCTACGGCTCGCCACGGGCGGAGTGGCGGTCCGGCCGCCCCTGTCGCATCCCTTCGTGGAGTTGCTGGACCTGATCTCCCGGCGGCTCGGCGGTGCGGTGAAGGAGGCCGACATCCATCCGGACGTCGACGTCGACGCCGTGGCGCACTCCCTCGTCTGCTTCTTCGTCGGGACCCGCGTCGTCGGCCGGTCCCGCGAACCCGCCGGCCGACTGCCCCGCCGGATGGCCGAGATGTGGCACGTCCTCATCCGCGGCCTGGTACCGGTACCGCGTCGACCGCGCTATCTCAGCCTCGCGGCACGGCTGGAGCGGGAGATCATGGCGGTGGTGTGAGGGCCCGGGTCCTCGGCCCGTGGCGCCGGTGTTCCGCGCCCGGTGATGTCCGGCGCCCGGTGCCTGATGCGGGTGTTCGGTGCTCGGTGCCCGGTCCGTCACGTCTGAGAGGTGAGGGGCTCGGGACGCGTGGCCGTGGTACGCGTGACGGTACGGCCCGGGCCGTGGGCCCCGGGATACGGTGAGCCGCATGTCCGACACCCCCGCGCCGCCCGTCATCCTCGGCGACGAACCCGGCTCGTTCCCGCACAGCGTCCTGGCCGAGCGGCATCCGGCGATCATTGAGCAGGTGCGGGAGGCCTTCCCCTACGGTCCCGACATCCACCGGAGTCTGGACGCGCTGCTGGACAACTGCACCAAGGGAGTGATCGAGCCGCTCCCCGCCGATGCGCCCGACCGGGACCGGTGGCGGGCCTGGGGCCTCGACGCGTACGCGGGCCGGTCCTGGTTCGACGTGCCGTGGCTGTGGTCGGAGAGCTACTTCTACCGTCAACTTCTGGAGGCCGTGGGCTACTTCGGGGCCGGACCCTGGCGGGGCATCGACCCGTTCCGCCCCTTCAAGCTCGCCGAGCTCGACGCGCCCGAGACCGACGAGGAGGTGGCCGTCCTCGACACGCTCGAGGGCCGCCCGGTCGCCGAGCAGGCCCGCGCACTCCTGCACGGCTCCCTGTGGGGCAACCGCGCCGACCTCGGCTTCCGTCTGTCCGACGGTGAGGCGGAGAAGCGGGCCGCCGTGCCGGGGTTGGTCGCCGACGAGAGTGAGACCCTGTGGTCGTTGCTACCGACCCCGACCCCGACCCCCAGCCCCAGCCCGGATACCTATGCGGACGCTGCCGCGGGTACGGAAACCCGTTCCGAAACCGGTATCCGTGGCGAGACCAGCACCGGCACCGGCACCAGCACCAGCACCGGCACCAGCACCGAGACCGGCACCGGCACCAGCACCAGCACCGGCACCGGCACCAGCACCGAGACCGGCACCGGCACCAGCACCAGCACCGGCACCAGCACCGAGACCGGCACCGGCGACAGGACCGGCACCCTGTGTCTGGTCGCCGACAACGCGGGTCGGGAGCTGATCCCCGATCTCCTCCTCGCCGCGCATCTCCTCGCGCGCGGGCAGTGCGGCCGCGTCGTCCTGCACGTCAAGCCGTACCCGTACTACGTCTCCGACGCCACCACGGCCGATGTCGTCGACGCGCTCAGGAAGCTGACGTCCGCGGGGGGAGCGGCCGCCGATCACGGTCGGCGGCTCTGGGCGGCCATGGCCGACGGCACCCTCACGGTGCGCGCCCATCCCTTCTCCGCCGCCCCGCTGCCCTGGGCCGCGATGCCGGAGGACTTGCGGGCCGAGTTCGCGGCGGCCTCCCTGACGATCGTGAAGGGCGATCTCAACTACCGCCGTCTGGTGGGCGACAGCCGGTGGAACCCCACCACCCCGTTCGCCGAGGTGACCGCCGGCTTCCCGGGCCCGGTCGCGGCACTGCGCACCCTCAAGTCCGACGTGATCACCGGCCTGGACGCCGGCACGGTGGCGGCCCTGGTCGCCGCCGAGGGGCAGCGCTGGCGCACCGGGGGAACCCACGCGCTGATCCAGGTGCGGGGCTGATCCAGGGACGGAACTGATCCGTCCGGGTGCGGGAGTGACGCCCGCGGGCGGGCGGACGGAGGGGCAGTCGCGGACGGCGGGCACGGCCAGGACCGGGCACCGGACTGCCGGGCGAACGCGACGGGAGCGCCCGCCGGGCCCCGTCCGTGTCGACGACGCCGAGCGATGACGCCGAGCGACGACGTTGAGCGGCGAGGCCGAGCGACGACGTTGAGCGATGACGCCGAGCGACAGCGGCCGGGCAGGTGACGCGAGGGCCGGACGGGCGGATACGCCAAGTCCCGTACGATTCAGGGCTTCCCGTCCGATTCACGCGATGGTGTGATCATGTGTCGCCCCGTGGATGGCGGCGCGGACCCCCGGGTAGGGCCCGGCCATGACGCAACCGTTCGAACTCCCGCACTTCTACATGCCGCACCCCGCGCGCCTGAACCCGCACGTCGAGGAGGCGCGGGCCCACTCGACGCAGTGGGCGCGCGACATGGGCATGCTGGAGGGGTCCGGGATCTGGGACCAGGCCGACCTGGAGGCGCACGACTACGGCCTGCTCTGCGCCTACACCCACCCCGACTGCGACGGTCCCGCGCTGTCGCTGATCACCGACTGGTACGTGTGGGTGTTCTTCTTCGACGATCACTTCCTCGACATGTTCAAGCGCACCCCGGACCGGGCCGCCGGCAAGGCGCACCTGGACCGGCTGCCGCTGTTCATGCCTCTGGACCTGTCGACGCCCGTGCCCGAGCCGCGCAACCCGGTCGAGGCGGGCCTCGCCGACCTGTGGACGCGCACCGTGCCCGCCATGTCGCCGGACTGGCGCCGCCGCTTCGCCGTGGCGACGGAGCACCTGCTCAACGAGTCGATGTGGGAACTGTCCAACATCAACGAGGGGCGGATCGCCAACCCCGTCGAGTACATCGAGATGCGGCGCAAGGTCGGCGGGGCGCCCTGGTCGGCGGGGCTGGTGGAGTACGCGACCGCCGAAGTCCCGTCCGCCGTGGCCGGGTCGAGGCCGCTCAGGGTGCTGATGGAGACCTTCTCCGACGCCGTGCACCTGCGCAACGACCTGTTCTCCTACCAGCGCGAGGTGGAGGACGAGGGCGAGAACAGCAACGGCGTGCTGGTCCTGGAGACGTTCTTCGGCTGCACCACCCAGGAGGCCGCCGACACCGTCAACGACATCCTCACCTCCCGCCTCCACCAGTTCGAGCACACCGCGTTCACCGAAGTGCCCGCGGTGGCCCTGGAGAAGGGCCTCACCCCCGACCAGGTCCTCGCGGTCGCCGCGTACACCAAGGGGCTGCAGGACTGGCAGTCCGGCGGCCATGAATGGCACATGCGCTCCAGCCGATACATGAACAAGGGCGCCGCCTCCGAGGCTCCCTGGCAGAGGCTGACCGGTCCCGGCACCTCCGCCGCCGACATCGGCGCGCTGCTGGCCTCGGCCGCCTCCGAGCGCCTGCGCGCGTACGCGCACGTGCCGCACCAGAAGGTCGGCCCCTCGCTGCTGCCCGACTTCCACATGCCGTTCCCGGTGGAGCTGAGCCCGCACCTGGAGGCGTGCCGCCCGCGTCTGAAGGCCTGGTCGCACCGGATGGGCATCCTGCAGGAGGGGGTCTGGGACGAGGACAAACTCGCCGCCTACGACCTCCCGTTGTGCTCGGCCGGGCTCGATCCGGACGCCACCGCTGAGGAACTCGACCTCAGCGCCCAGTGGCTGGCCTGGGGGACCTACGGTGACGACTACTACCCGCTCGTCTTCGGCAACCGGCGCGATCTGGCCGCCGCCCGCCTGACCACGGCCCGGCTGTCGGCCTGTATGCCGGTCGACGGCGAGTCGGCGCCCGTCGTCCCCGTCAACGCCATGGAGCGCGGTCTGATCGACCTGTGGGCGCGCACCACCGTGGCCATGACCCCCGACCAGCGGCGCACCCTGCGGGCCGCGGTCGACGTCATGACCGAGAGCTGGGTGTGGGAGCTGTCCAACCAGCTGCAGAACCGTGTCCCCGACCCGGTCGACTACCTGGAGATGCGCCGCGCCACCTTCGGCTCCGACCTCACACTGAGCCTGTGCCGCATGGGCCAGGGCCCCGCGGTGCCGCCGGAGGTCTACCGCAGCGGCGTCGTCCGCTCGCTGGAGAACGCGGCCGTCGACTACGCGTGCCTCACCAACGACGTCTTCTCGTACCAGAAGGAGATCGAGTACGAGGGCGAGATGCACAACGCGATCCTCGTCGTGCAGCACTTCTTCGGCTGCGACTACCCGGCCGCGCTCGGCATCGTCCACGATCTGATGACCCAGCGCATGCAGCAGTTCGAGCATGTCGTCGCACACGAACTGCCCGTCCTGTACGACGACTTCGACCTCTCGCCCGCAGCGCGCGAGGCGATGGGGCACTACGTCGCCGACCTCCGGAACTGGCTGGCCGGCATCCTCAACTGGCACCGCGAGGTCGACCGCTACAAGTCCGCGTACCTGGCCCGCCGCACCCATGGCTTCGTGCCGGACGCAGCCCCGCCGCCCGTCCCGCACCTGCCGCTCTCCGCGCTCTCCTCCAACTGACCTTCCCTGCGGGAGGCGTGACCGACCGCGGCTCGCGCCAGTGCCCGGACGATCGGGTGCGGGCGTGAGCCGTCGCCGGACAGCTCCGGCTGGAAGAGGGAGGCCAGGAAGAAGGGGTGGCCCGGCAGTTCGGCGATGCGGACCCGGCCGTCCTCGTCGTGGCCGGAGAACCGCAGACCCCCGGCGCGCAGGGTGTCGAGGTGGCGGGAGGGGCCGTAGGCGCAGAAGTAGCGCTCGACCGTGCGCTCGGAGCCGATCACGGACTGGGCGAGCGACCCCGGCTCGATCGTCACGGCGCCCTCGTGGCCGACCAGCGAACAGGCCAGGGGCTCGATGAGGAGATCGTCCGCCTCCGGGTCGTTCTCGGCGTGCGCCGCCCGCGACAGCCCGCAGACGTGGCGGGCGTACTCCAGGAGTGCGTGCTGGAAGCCGCCGCAGGTGCCGAGGAACGGGATGCCCTCCTCGCGTGCCGTGCGGATCGCGGACAGGACGCCCGACTCGCTGCGGTAGGGGCTGCCCGGCAGCACCCAGACGGCGTCGAATCCGCGCACCGCGCCCTCGGCCTCCGCCTCCTCGGACGGGATCCAGTAGGCGTCCAGGACGAGCCGGTCCCGGGCGGCGAGCGCCTCCACCAGGAGCGGGACGCGGGTGTGCGAGACGACGTTCGGGGAGCGGTCGCCGACCAGGGCGACCCTGGCGATACGAGCTGCGGTGTCGGTCATGCCGTTCATCCTGGGGCGGTCCTGATTTCACGTCCAACGATGATTGCTGCACCTTCGATAAGCAGAACTGATGCGGCCTGCGACCCTGGGCGCATGGATCCGCATCTGCTGCGCACCTACGTCGCCGTCGCGCGCCTCGCCTCCTTCTCCGAGGCCGCCCGGGAACTCGGCTACACGCAGTCCGCCGTCTCCCAGCACATCGCGGCCCTCGAACAGGACCTCGGCGCGCCGCTGCTCACCCGCAGGCCCGTGCTCCCCACCACGGCGGGCGAGCGGCTGCTCGAACATGCGGGAGCGTTGCTGCTGCGCCTGGACGCGGCCCGCGCGGACGTCGTCCGGATCGCCGCGGCGCCCTCGCACGGGCTGACCCTGGCCGGCTCGCCGACCGCCCTCGGCCCGACCGCCCTCGCCGCGCTCCCGCCCGCCGGGGTGACGCTGCGGGTGCTGAGCCGTGACGGCGTCTGCGCCGCCGTCGCCGACGGCACGGCCGACGTGGGACTCGTCGACGGCCTGGCCGCGCCCAGCGACCCGCTCCGGCTGCCCGACGTCGCGCCGCTGACCACGCTCGGCGTCGGCGAGGAGCCCGTCCGCGTCCTGCTGCCCGCCGGTCACCCCCTGGCCGGGCGCGGCGGCCTGCGCCTCGGCGACCTCGCCGACGCGCGCTGGCTGGACGCCCCCGACGCCGGGCTGCCGCTGCCCCAGCTGCGGGCCGCGAACGGCGGCCACGGCTTCCGCCCCGCCCTGCGCTACGACGGCGCCGACCTCCGTGTCCTGACCGCCCTGGTCGCCGCGGGCCACGGGCTCACCCTGCTGCCCCGCTCGGTGGCGGACGGCGCGCCGGGCACCGCCGCCGTCCCGGTCACCGGACCCCGCGTCGTGCACCGGGTCGAACTCGTGCACGCGGGCGCGCCGTCGGGCGCGGCCCGGGCCCTGGTGGAGGCGCTGTCCACCCGCCCGTGACCTGCGGCGCGGCCGACGCGTACCGCCCCTGACCCTGGGGCAGTCTCACTCGTTCGTGGCTCGTGGTGCGCCGGTGCGCCGGGTAGAGCACCAGCCGGAGGCGATCCATGGAACAGACAGCGTTGCGTCCCAAGCCCCTGCCCGGTTCGGAGTCCGCAGGCGGTGCCGGGCCGGGCGGCCCGGCCCGGCGCCCGCACGCCGCGCGCCGCCGCGGCCGACGGCTGGCGACCCTGCTCTTCGGCCTGTCCGCCGGCGCCGTCCTGGTCCTGACCGGCGTCGGACTCGGCACCGTGGGGGCGACCGTGATCGGCATGAGCAGACTGGCCGAACTCCAGCGTCAGGCGGGCCCGGGCGGTCCCGGCGCGGCGTCCACTCCGGCCCGACCGGGCCCGGCCGCGCCGGACGGTTCGCCCGGCACCGCCACGGCGTCCCCGCGCCCGCCGGACGCCACCCTGGGCCTGGAGGCCGTGGACGCGGAACACGAGGGCGCCGAGATCGTCGCCGTCCACATCCCCGGCCCCGGCTACACAGCGGGCCTGGTCCGCGGCGACGTCGTGGTGATGTTCGGCGGCACCAGGATCGAGTCGGCCACGGATCTCGCCCGGGCGGTCGACGAGGCCCGCCCCGGCCAGGCGGTCAAGGTGACGGTGCGCCACGGACGGGGTGGATACGGAAGGCTGACGGTCGTCCCCGGCGTCGTCACGTGAGCGGACCGCGGCCACGGCCGCCCCCCCCGCGGCCACGGCCGCCCCCCCCGCGGCCGCTGCCCTGCGGGTCCGCCGGCGCCCGGCCCGCGCCGCCTCCGGGCAGACCACCGGCCGGGCGGACCACCGGCCGGGCAGACCACCGGCCGGGGACGGACCACCGGCCGGGACGGACCCGGCCGCGCCCTCATGAGCGCCGTGCCGACCTCCCTCCTGGCGTTCCCGGGCGCCTGCACCCTCGTCGCCGCCTCGCCCGGGCCGAGCACCCTGCCCGTCGTCCAGCAGTCGCTGCGCAGCCGCCGGGTCGCTCTCCCGGCGGTGCTCGGCAACCAGACCGGCGTGTCCGTCCGGGGCGTCGTCGCGGCGTTGGGCCTGACGGCCCTGCTGACCGCGTCCCGGGCCGCCCACGACGTCACGCGCCTCGTCGGCGCCGTCGTGCTGGTCCGGTGCGGCGTCCAGGCCCTGCGGCAGGCGCAGGGGAGGACGGCGCGCCGGGCGACACCGGCCGCGAGGCCGCCGGGCAGAGCGGCTGGGCCTCCTACCGGGGCGGGCTGCCCCGGAACCCCGCCGACCCGAAGGCGGCCGTCCTCGCCCTGTCCTTCCTGCCGCAATGTGTGCCCGGGGGCGCCCCCGCCTGCCCGCCCTGACGGGCCTCGCGGCGCTCCGGGCGGTCCACGAGGTCGGGTACTACGGTCTGTACGTGTGGTTCGCGGGCCGGATGAAACCCGTCCTGCCCCGGGCCGGCGTACGCCGCGCCTGGAGCGGGTCTCCGGCGGCGTGCTGCTGCTCCTGGGCCTGCGGACGGCCCCGGACGGCTGACCCGGGCCGGTTCCCGCCGAGACCCGCGCCGAACCGGCTCGCGCGACCCCCGCCGTACGGGCAGGATGCTGCCCGTGGTCCCGTCCGCGGCACCACGTCCGCAACACGTCAGTCGCCACGTCCTGTCTGGGAGGCCCGGATGACCGGCACCGCCACCGCGCCCTTCACCGCCGACGACTACCGGGCCCGCCTGGAGCGGGCCGCGCACCAGGCCGCCGAGGCCGGACTCGCCGGACTGCTCGTGGCGCCCGGCCCCGACCTCGTATGGCTCACCGGCTACGCGCCCACCGCCGTCACCGAGCGGCTCACCCTGCTCGTCCTCGCGCCCGGCCGGGACCCCGTCCTCGTGGTGCCGACGCTGGAGGCCCCCGACGCCGCGAAGGCGGCCGGCGCCCCGGCGCTCACCCTGCGGGACTGGACCGACGGCAAGGACCCCTACGCCGTCACCGCCGCCCTCCTCGACGCGCGCGGCCGGTTCGGCATCAGCGACAGCGCCTGGGCGATGCACCTGCTCGGCGTCCAGCGGGCCCTGCCCGCCACCTCCTACGCCTCGCTCACCGAGGCCCTGCCGATGCTGCGCGCCGTCAAGGACACGGCGGAGCTCGAGCTGATGGCGGCGGCGGGAGCGGCCGCGGACGCCACCTTCGAGGAGATCCGGAAGGTTCCCTTCGCCGGGCGCAGGGAGACCGAGGTCGGCGCCGACCTCGCCGCGCTGCTGCGCCGGTTCGGCCACTCCCAGGTCGACTTCACCATCGTCGCCTCCGGGCCGAACGGCGCCGACCCGCACCACGAGGTCGGCGACCGGGTCATCGAGCGCGGCGACATGGTCGTCCTGGACTTCGGCGGCCTCAAGGACGGCTACGGCTCGGACACCTCCCGCACCCTGCACGTCGGCGAGCCCACCGACGAGGAGCGCCGGGTCCACGACCTCGTGCGCGAGGCCCAGGAGGCCGGCTTCCGGGCGGTCCGGCCGGGCGTGGCCTGCCAGGAGGTCGACCGGGCCGCCCGCGCGGTCATCGCGGACGCCGGCTACGGCGAGTACTTCATCCACCGCACCGGTCACGGCATCGGCGTCACCACCCACGAGCCGCCGTACATGATCGAGGGCGAAGAACTGCCGCTCGTGCCCGGCATGTGCTTCTCCGTGGAGCCCGGGGTGTATCTGCCGGGCCGCTTCGGCGTGCGCATCGAGGACATCGTCACCGTCACCGAGGACGGCGGCCGCCGCCTCAACGACACCACCCGTGAGCTGGTCATAGTGGACTGACCCGCCTCCAGGAGTTCCCGGCATCCATCCGAACGGCAACGGCGCGACCATGACCCAGGCACCGACACCCACCGCGGACACCGTCCGCCGACTGGTCCGCGCGCTCCTCGACGAGGGCGGCGCGGGCGGCTCAGGGCCGGAGGTACGGCCCGTCGTCGCGGGCGCCTCGCCCTCCACCTGGTGGGTCGGCGCCCGCCATGTGCTGCGCCTCGCCCCCGACCGGGAGACGACCCTGCGCCGCCGCCGCGAACTGCGGCTGCGCGACCTCGTCCGTCCGCACGTCCCGGTCGCCGTGCCCACCAGCGTCGCGCACGGCGAGTGGTCGCCCGGGCTGATGTACACCCTCGACACCAAGCTGCCCGGCGGCACCGCCGAGGAACACGACGTGTCGGCCGTCGGCGAGGCCGATCTCGCCGGACTGCTCCGGGGGCTGCGCGAGGTGCCGCCCCGGCAGGCCGAGGCGCTCGGCGTGCCGCGCACCGCCCCGCGCTCGCTGGAGGCGCTGCGGCGGATGGCGGTGGCCGCCGCCGCGCGCCTCGCCCGCGCCGACGAGTTCGACCCGGCCCGCCTGCACCAGCTCACCTCGCCCGGCGCGGCCCAGCTCGCCGCCCAGCCCGGCACCGCCGTCCTCGTCCACCACGCCCTGCTCGGCGAGCACCTCGTGGTGAGCGCCGACGGCCGGGTGCGCGGTGTCCTCGACTGGACCGGCGCCGTCCTCGGGGATCCCGCCGAGGACATCGCCGGGCTGGCCCTCGCCGTCGGTTCCGGCGCCGCCGTCCGCGCCGCCACCCTCGCCGGCTACGGAGCCCGCCCCTGTCTGCGCGGCCTGTGGCTCGCCCGCTGCGACACCGTCGTGCGCCTCGCGGAACACCTCGACGACCGCACCGCAGGACCCCGGGACGCCGAGGCGCTCACCCTGCCACGGGTCCGGCTGGCACGCGCCTGGGAGGCGATCCTGCTGGAGCGGGTGACGGAGTTCCGCGAGGAGGGCGAGGGCGGGACGGGCGACGCGGGCTGAGGGGACGGGCGTACGGGGCGGGGGAGGGGGCCGGACCGCGGGCGGGCGAGGGCCGCCCCCTCCACCGGGTGCGTCTCAGTCCTGTTCCAGCACCACGCAGGACTCGCCGGGCACGTGCAGCAGCCCGTCCCGGCCCGGTACGTCCACCGGGTCCCAGGTCACGAGGACGCGGGCCGGACGCGGGCCCAGGGGGATCGCCGCCGGCTCCTTGCCGAGGTTGACGGCCACCCGGACGTCACCGCGCCGGAACGCCAGCCAGCGCGCCCGCGCGTCGTAGGCGACCTTGATGTCGGCCAGATCCGGATCGGTGAGGTCCGCGGTCGCGTGCCGCAGGGCGATCAGCTCGCGGTACCAGGCCAGCACGCGCGCGTGGGGCTCGCGCCCGGGCTCGGACCAGTCCAGGCACGAGCGTTCGCGCGTCGCCGGGTCCTGCGGGTCGGGCACGTCCTCCTCGGCCCAGCCGTGCGCCGCGAACTCCCGCCGCCTGCCCCGCCGTACGGCCTCGGCCAGCTCCGGGTCGGTGTGGTCGGTGAAGTACTGCCAGGGCGTGCCCGCCGCCCACTCCTCGCCCATGAAGAGCATCGGCGTGAAGGGCGCGGTCAGCGTCAGCGCGGCCGCGCAGGCCAGCAGGCCGGGGGAGAGGGACGCCGAGAGGCGGTCGCCCTGGGCGCGGTTGCCGATCTGGTCGTGGGTCTGGCTGTACCCGAGGAGCCGGTGCGCGGGCAGGCGGGTGCGGTCCAGCGGACGGCCGTGGTGCCGGCCGCGGAAGCCGGAGTAGCTGCCGTCGTGGAAGTAGCCGCCGGTGAGGGTCTTGGCGAGCGCGGCGAACGGGTCGCGCGCGAAGTCGGCGTAGTAGCCCTGGGACTCGCCGGTGAGCGCGGTGTGCAGGGCATGGTGGAAGTCGTCGTTCCACTGCGCGTGCAGGCCCAGGCCGCCCGCCCGGCGGGGCGTGATCAGCCGCGGGTCGTTCAGATCGGACTCGGCGACCAGGAACAGCGGCCGGCCGGTCTCCGCGGCGAGGGCGTCCACCGCCGTCGACAGCTCCTCCAGGAAATGGCACGCGCGCGTGTCCGCCAGCGCGTGCACCGCGTCCAGCCGCAGCCCGTCCAGCCGGTAGTCGCGCAGCCAGGCCAGCGCGCTGCCCAGCAGATAGGCGCGCACCTCGTCCGAGCCGGGCGCGTCCAGGTTGATCGCCGCGCCCCACGGCGTGTGGTGCGTCTCCGTGAAGTACGGGCCGAACACGGGCAGGTAATTGCCGGACGGGCCCAGGTGGTTGTGCACCACGTCCAGGACGACGCCCAGACCGTGGGCGTGGGCCCGGTCGACGAACCGCTTCAGCGCCTCGGGACCGCCGTACGGCTCGTGCACCGCCCACGGCGCGACCCCGTCGTACCCCCAGCCGTGCCGGCCGGGGAACGCGCACAACGGCATCAACTCGACGTGGGTGATCCCGAGTTCGGCGAGATGGCCCAGGCGCTCCGCGGCCGCGTCCAGCGTGCCCTCGGGGGTGTACGTGCCCACGTGCAGCTCGTACAGGACCGCGCCCGGCAGCGGCCGGCCGGACCACGGCGTGCGCCACGCGTACCGGGTCTGGTCGACGACCGCGCTCAGCCCGTCCGGGCCGTCCGGCTGACGGCGTGAGCGGGGGTCCGGGCGGACCGGCCCGTCGTCCACCGCGAACCCGTACCGCGAGCCGTCCGCGGCCTCCGCCTCACCGGTCCACCATCCCGCACGCTCCGGATCGCGCTCCAACGCGCGGGTGACGCCGTCGCACTGGAGCGTCACACGTTCGGCCTGCGGTGCCCACACCTCGAACTGCACGGACGGTTCCCCTTCGTCTGCTCACCGTGATGTAGCCCGTCGGGTCCATCGTGCTGCACGCGAGATCAATCCGCTTTTGGAACACTCCCATTGACGGCAGGCGCGCGACCCGGGCGTTTTCGCGTCTTCTGGACACCCGGGGCCCGCTGACCGACAATCACCAGCGTGACGTCGTCTTTCGAGTTCAACACGTACCCCGCGCGGTTGTCCGACGTGGAGCGCGACCGGGCGCTGAAGGTGCTGCGTGACGGCGTCGCCATGGGGCGGCTGTCGCACGACACGTTCATCAGGCGTATGGAGCTGGCTCTCGTCGCCCGCCGCTCCGACGAGCTCGCCGTCCTCACCGCCGACCTGCCCCGGGAGAGCCGCTTCTCGCGGGCCGTGTTCGGCACCGTCGAGGCGGTCTCCGGCTTCTCCGTACGGCTGCGCAGGGCCTGGCAGGCCGAGCGGCTGCCCAAGCTGCTGCTGCCGCACCCCGGCACCGAGAGCGCGCTGCGGATCGGCCGCGACCCCGCGAGCGGGCTCAGGCTGACCCACGACAGCGTCTCGCGCGTGCACGCCGAACTGCGCCGCCAGGGCGGGATGTGGGTGCTGCGCGACCTCGGCTCCACCAACGGCACCACGGTCAACGGGCGCCGGGTCATCGGCGCGGCCGTGGTCCGCGAGGGCGACCAGGTCGCCTTCGGGCGCATGGCGTTCCGCCTCTCGGTGAGCTGACCCGCCCCACGGAACCGACCCGCCGACCGGCTTGCTCCGCCGAGGGGCACGTCCCGCCGGCCGGCTCGCTCGTCGCGCCGACCGACCGAGCGGCCGACTTGCGCCGCCGCACGTTCCGCGCCGCCGCACGCTGGGCACCGCCGACGGGCCGCGTCGCCACGGGCTGCCGCCGGGCCGGACCGTCCCGGAGCGCTGCCCGGTCCGCTCGGGCGGCCGGACCGCCGGTCCGTACGCGACCCGTCGCACCGTCGCGCCCCGGCGGGCCGGCGGGACACCCGCGCTCGCCCGCGTCACCACGGTCCGCTCAAGTCACCACGCGTACCGCGGTGTTGACGTACCCCCGGCCCATGACTCACTGTGCGTACACCAGACACGCCAGGTGAACCGACGGCGCCACCCTGTGGGAGGTGTGCCCTGCCGCCCCTCCTCCGCTACCCGACCGTGGACGAACTCGCGGCCCGCGCGGCCGCGCTCGCCGTCCGTGGTTCCGGGGACGTCCGGCTGCGCCGCGTCGGGGTCTCGCGCGCGGGCTCGCCGCTGTGGCTGCTCTCCGTCGGCCGGGGCGCCCGTCAGGTCCTCGTCGTCGCCGGACCGCACGCCAACGAGCCCGTCGGCGGCGCGACCGTCCTGCGGCTGGCCGAACGGGTGCTGGCCGACCCGCGGCTCACCGTCGGCGCCGACGCCACCTGGAACCTGCTGCTCTGCCTCGACCCGGACGGCCTGCGCCGCAACGAGGGCTGGCTGACCGGCCCCTACAGCCTCGGCCGCTACTTCCGGCGCTTCTTCCGGCCCGGTTTTCTGGAGCAGCCCGAGTGGCTGCCCGACGGCGCCGCCGCCGCCGCGCTGCCGGAGACCCGCGCGCTGCTCCGTCTCCAGGACGAACTCAAGCCCTTCCTCCAGTGCTCGCTGCACGGCGTCGACGTCGGCGGCGCCTTCGTCGAACTCACCCGCGACCTGCCCGGACTCTCCCGGCGGGTCGCCCACGCCGCCGCCCGCCTCGGCATCCCCCGCGAACTGGGGCCCTACGACACCCTGTACTGGCCGCGCCTGGGGCCCGCCGTCTACCGGATCCCGCCGCCCCGGCCGCGTGATCGGGCCGCCGCCATCACGGAGGCCGCCGTCGAGTCGACCTGGTACCACCCGCACCGGCACGGCACGCTCACCGCGGTCGTCGAGGCGCCCATGTGGGGAGTCGCCGCCGCCGAGGACGACTCCCCGCCCGCCGACCGGGACGCGGTCCTGCGTGCCGTCAGCTCTGCCCTGCGCCGTGACGCACAGTTGCTGGAACGTATCCTCGCGCGGGTGCGGCCGCACCTCGCCGGGCCCGACGCCGCCCGTCTGCTCGCCCCGGTCGACGACTATTTACTGGTCTGCCCCGGTCTCGCGGACGCCTGGGACCCCGCCACCGCCGACCCCGCCCGTCCGCTGCCCGTGCTCAGCACCGCCCATCTGACCGCGCTGCGCATCGCGGGCCGCCGGATCGCCGTGCGGACGGCGGGCCTGCTGCACCAGCTCGTCGTCGGCGCGGGACGCGACCCCGCGGGCGTGCTGCCGGAGCTGGACGGGCTCATCGACGCGTGGTGCGCCGGCTACGAGGAGGAGTGCCGGGCACGCTGGATTCCCGTCGCGCGCCAGGCGGAGTACCAGGCGCGGGTGGTGTTCGCCGCGTTCGAGCTGGCCGGCCGCCGCGCCGCCGAGCACGCCGGTGCCCGTTCGGGTGAGCCGGACTGGGGTACACAGCCGGTCGTGCCGATGCATCGGGAATGACGTACTTCCTCACCTGTCTCCGGCCGGCGAAAGCCGTACGACGCGCGCTCCCGGCCGCGGCCGCCCTCCTGCTCGCCGCCGGCGCCGCCCCGGCCGTCGCCGTCTCCCACGACGCCCTTCCCGGCAACTGGCTCCAGCTCACCGTCACCCGGGGCGACTCCCGCTCCAGCGACACCCGGGGCACCCTGCTGCTGTGCGACCCGCCCCAGGGCCACTCCCGTGCCGCGGAAGCCTGCGACGTCCTGACGCGGGCCGACGGCGACGTCGACGCCCTCGCCGCGGACGGCAGCCGCATCTGCCCGCTCATGTACGCGCCGGTGACGGTCCGCGCGCAGGGGCAGTGGAACGGGCGCCCGGTCGACTACGAGCGCACCTTCGGCAACGACTGCGAGCGGGAGGCGCTGACGGGGGCGGTGTTCGCCCTGGACGACCAGGAGGTGCCGGAGGTCTGACCCGGCCAGGCCGGCCGGGGGGGGGGGGGGGCCCGCGGGGGGGCCGCCCGCCCCCCCCCCCCCCCCCCCCCGCCCCCCCCCCCCCCCCCCCCCGGGGCGCCCCCCCCCCCCCCCCCCCCCCCCCCCCGCGGGGGGGGGCCCCCCCCCCCGGGGG